>JBIOTN010000110.1:0-41931 GCA_044866005.1 Candidatus Rokuibacteriota bacterium
CTTCTCGGCCCGGCACGCTAGCTGTCAGTACGGGGCAGGCCGAACACCCACACCACGTCGGCGTCCGCGTTACTGAAGACCATCACCGACGACTGCGGGTCGGCCGTCTCGACCGACTGCACGACGACCTGACGGACGAACCCGCCCCTCGACCCCTCGGGCGCGGCGACCCGGGGCGGCTCGCTCACCGGCGCCCGTTCCGGCGCGCGCTGCCACGGGGCGAGCACCGCGAGGAGGGCCAGGGCGATCACGGCGACGGCCGAGCCGAAGGCCAGTCGCGGCCGCTCGAGACCCAGGCGCCAGCGCTCGAGGAGCCCCTCCCACGGCGCCGCCGGCCGGGCGGGCGCCGGGGCGGATGCGATGCGGGCCCGGACCTGGGGCCAGAAGGCCTGCCAGACCGCCGCGGACGGCTCCGGCGCCTCCACGGCGAGGGCGGCGCGGAGACGGGTCAGGACCGCCAGCTCGGCGGCGCAGTCTCGACAGCGCGCGAGGTGGGCGGCGGTCCGTGTGCGCCCGGTCGAGGCCAGCTCGCCGTCCAGGTAGCCGCCGAGGCGGCGTCGAGTCAGCCAGCAGATGAGGTTCGTCATGGCGCGTCGTCGCTCAACGACGTTAGACCCTCTGGGCCCGCCGGGTATTCTGACACGCGGGCGCTCCTCGCGTCACCATCGGGCCGCCGGCCCCCCGCCCGGTGGCCGCTAACCCTCGGCCCGGACTGCCCGAATTCGGGCGCCGCGTTTGACGCTCCGCGACCCGTGTGGTACGGTGCGGCCGAGGGCCGGCGTAGCTCAGTTCGGTAGAGCAGTCGATTCGTAATCGACAGGTCGTCAGTTCAAGTCTGACCGCCGGCTCCATTCTTTCAGAGACTTCCGGAGCGCCTCCGACCCGGCTGGCGACCAAGTCGCCCGAACTGGCTACCAGCGCGGTGCTCTGAGGCGCGCGGGATCGAGGGCATCGACCCACCGCTTGCCGCCCCGCGGCAGCCCATGGGCGTCCGGCCTTACTGCCGCCTGGGCTTCGTCTTCGAGGCTGTGTCGACGAGAAATTGAACCAGCCGCGCGATCGGCTCCGAGATCCGCCGCTCTCCCCGCTCCCACCGCGCCACCGTTGTCGCCGTTACGCCGAGGCGGTCGGCGAGTTGGGCTTGGGTGAAGTCGAGGAGGTCGCGGAGCCGCCGAAGCTCCTTGCCGGTCACGGCTCATCTGTACCATCGGTACAGACCCCCTGTCAAGGCCCTTCGCCGCGATCCACGCCTCGAACGCCGTTACCGGCACCCGAACGTAACGTGGAATCCGTTCCCGCCGCTCCCGGGATCATGCCCGGAGACCGGCCGGCATGTCCGCCGGCGACGGCCCGCCCCCTCTCCGGCCGCTGGGGTTTTGGCCACCTCGTCGGGCGAAAAACCCAGCAGGCCGCAGTCGCGCTCTGCCGGACGGCGTGTAACCCTCCGTCGCGCTTGACCTGGCCATGGCCGTCCCCCGCTGGCACGCTCCCTGCTGTCATGAACGGGCGTCATGCCCGAAACCCCGCAGTACCTGATCGTCGTCCGCCGCTGGGAAACCGCGCTGTTCCAGAACCTCCGCGCCAACGTCAATCCGGGGTCGGCGCCGGTCCAGGTGATCTGGGATCGGCGGACGCGCGACCGGCGGGTGATCATCCAGGACGTGAGTCTGGAGCGCCGACGGCGGGAGCGACGGGCCGCGCCGGAGGAGACCTGGAAGACGGCGGGCTTCGTCGTCGCCCGCACCAGCGCGCTCGCCTCGCCGAGCGCGCCGCCTGCGAACTTCGGCGTCCAGGCTCTCGACGCGTCCTGGACGGACGAGTCGTCCCCGAGCGCGGCGATGCCCGGCGCCGCCGCCACGTCCTGCACCGGTTGCAGCGGCACCGGGATCGTGTCTTTCGCGGGTCGGCTCGAGCGCTGCCCGGCGTGTGACGGCGAGGGAGCCCGTCGCGCGCCCCTGACGCCGGCCTGGGACCGCGCGCAACCCGCCTAGCTCGGCGGCCCGGGGCGAGCGCCCCGGGCCGATGTCCTCACTCCCGCGCTGGCGGGATCGACGATCAACGGCTCCAGTCGTAGATCGTCCCCGCGGCGGCGCCGACGCCCGCGCCGACGAGCGCGCCGCTCTTCGCGCCGCGCCCACGGTCCTTCTTGTCGAGCCCCGCGCCGATGGCCGCGCCGCTGCCCGCGCCGATGGCCGCGCCGCCGAGCGTGCCGCACGCGGCGGTCACCATGGCGACCAGCGACAGGCCGATGATCGGCGCCAGGATCGTCTTATTCCTCATGGCGGTGAACCTCCCGTCGGTTTTCGCTTCCAGGAGGTCCGACGGTCGGGCCGGGCCGCTTATTCGACCGCCGCCGACGCGGCCCGCAGCCTGATCACCGGGATCCCGGGAGGCGCTCGGCGCCCTACGTACGAGGGGCAGTGAGTGAAAGGACACGTCGTCGGACCGCTGGCGCAGCCTCCGAGCGGCGGCTTCGCCGCCGCGACGACGGGGGGGCATCGGGGGGATCGGCCGAGACCCCCCCGAAGGACTAGTACCGGATCCGGACACGGTAGGTGACCTTCGTCGCCCCCTCCTTGGGGACGGCGAGCTCGAACCGGAGCGTGTGGGCCTCGACCTTCTCGAAGGGGTGGGTCGAGTGGAGCACCTGCCAATCGCCCGGCACGGGCTCGATCACGGTGACGGTCTGGGTCTCGCTCTTGTGGTTCCGGAGCGCGATCTCCCACTCGACCTCGTAGAGGTTCCGGGCCACCTGTCGCCACTCCCGCTGCGTGCGCTCGCCGACCACGTCGAAGGCGTTTCCCATCTTGATCTTCACCTGCTCGTCCGCGGGCGTGTGGTCGATCCAGTCCTCCCCGATGAACTGCTGGCTGCCCGAGGCGTCGGCCTTGTAGACGCGCACCTTCCCCTTCGGCAGCGGGAGCCCGAGGCGGTTGGCCTTGCTGTTCCGCAGCTCCAGGTACACGGCGACCTTCTGGGTCGAGACCGGCACGCCGTAGGCGTTCCGGTAATAGTCGGCCGCGCCGTGGTAGACGAGCCGCTTCCGCACCGGGACGTCGACCGCCGACATGAGGGCGAGCTGCTTGGTCTGGTTCTCCTTGATGGTCGTCCGGCCGTCGAGCGTGTAGAGGTGATACTCGAAGAACCCTTCGGCGGCGAAGTCGCGGGTCGCCTCGGGAGCGCTGGGCTTCGCCGCGGCCAGCTCCATGACCCGGCCGTCCCGCCGCCGGTCCGGTGCCCGATTCACGTCCCCCGCGACCAGCTTGAGCGTCGCGTTCGGATACCTCCCGCCGCTCTGGTTGTCGATCGTGACCCAGCCCGTCAGGTCGCTCCGGTCGTCCCCGGCCCCGATCACCATGACGTAGTCCGCCCGCCAGGTGATCCCGCCGGTGAGGTAGGAGGCCTCGACCCGCTGCGGGCCGGCGGTCTGGTTGCGCAGGAGCCACGCCAGGGTCGGCTTGGCCACGAGGTCCGGCGGCAGCGCGGGCAACACGAGCCGCCCGGGCTGACCCAGATGAATCTGCCCGTTGACCTCGAACACGGGGCCCTGGGTCGTCAGGAGCGTCGCCTCGTGATAGGTGCCGTCGGGCTGGTAGAGCCGGACCCGCTTGCCGACGTACTTCTCCATAAGCTTCTGGCTCCCGAGGAGGTCGTACTCGTAGTTCTGCTCGAGGATCCTGAGCCCCGCCGGCGCGGTCAGTGACTTCAGGTGGACCGTCGTCGGGTCGATCTGCGCGGCGACGTCGGTGAACCAGACCTCGGTCGTCCCCACGGGCAGGCGCGTCTCGCGCAGGTCCTTCACCAGCCCGAGGTTCCCGTTGTAGATCGTGACCATCACCTCGCGCTGGTCCTCACGGGTGATGCCGAGTGGGGCGGCCGGGGCAGGCGGGGTGAGCGCGACGAGGACGAGTAACGTGAGCACGGTGAGCCGGATCGCCATGGCGGAGCCTCCTGGCACGGTCGGGTCACTCCGTCTGGCCAGTTAGACCGGGAGGTCCGCGGGAAGTTCCCGGAGTCCCGGCCGGCCAGGAGGGTCGGCCGGGTTCAGTCGGTGATCCGCAGCGTGAGCCGGAACGGCGAGGGAAGCGCGGCAGGCTCGTGATCGAGCTCCCAGCGTCCCATCTGCGCCAGGCCTTCCAGAAAGGCGGTGTAGGCCTCCGCGGGAAGGACCAGGTCGACGACGAGGGCGCCCGTCTCGGTGCGGCGCGCGATCTCCCTCCCACCGAGCCGCCCCAGCAGCGCGGCCAGCGCCAGCTCGGCGGCCGAGCGATCGGCGACGGCGAGGGAGCCGGAGAGATCGGGCGGCGAAGCCGTCTTGGCGAGCGCGCGCGATCGATCGGCCGTCGCGCTCTTCCGCGTCTCCTCGGAGGCTTCCGGGCTCGCCTCCCGAACCGCCGAGGGCGACGGCTGGCTCGACCGCTCGCTCCGGTCTCGGGCCGGCGCGGGGGCCGGGGTGGATGGCCGGGGCGTGGCGCGGCCCAGGTCGCGCTGCACGTCTCCGCGACCCCGCGACGGCGCCGGCTCGGCGGGACGCGCCGGCGGACTCTCGGGCGCGGCGCGCGGCGGCGTCTCTCGCCGGCTTTCGGCTGCAGGCGGCGCCGCGGTCGGGCGCGCGGCCTGCTGGAGCTCGCCGGGCCGCTCCTGGAGGTAGAGGGCCGTCAGGGCGATCAGACCCAGTGCCGCGACCTCCATGGGCAGCTTGACCGCGAGCGGTCGGAAGAGCACATCGCCCAGCCGCCGCCACCATGGCCGCGGGCGCGCCGCCTCGAGGATCCGGTCCACGAGACCGGCCGGCGCGCGGGCCGGGGCCACGGCGCGGAGCAGCCCGACGGTGCCGCGCAAGCGCTCCAGCTCGCGCCGGCACTCCGCGCACGACGCGAGGTGCGCGTCCAGGGCGGCGCGCTCGTCGGGCGACAGGGCCTCGTCGACCGCAGCGGAGAAGAGCTCGCGCGCGTGGGGACAGATCACGGGAAGAAGCGCTCCAGCTTGTCCTTCAGGTCCATCCGCGCCCGATGGAGCCGCGAGCGCACGGTGCCGACCGCCAGGTCGAGCGCCTCGGCGATCTCCTCGTAGGCGAGGCCCTCCAGGTCGCGGAGCACCACGACGATCCGGCGGTCGTCGGGCAATTCCGCGATGGCGCGGGACAGGGCCGCCTCGAGCTCGCCTCGCTCGAACGCGGCGCCGGGATCCGCCTGGCCGTCGGGCAAGCGGACCAGCGCCTCGTCGCCCTCGCGGCGGAGGCGGCGCTCCGCCGCGCCGAGCCGCGTCAGGCACAGGCGCGAGGCGATGGCATAGAGCCAGGTGGAGAGCTTCGCCTCGCCGCGGAAGTCGCCGATCGCGCGGTGGACGCGGAGGAACACCTCCTGCGCGACCTCTTCCGCCTCCGCGGCGTTGCCGAGCATCCGGAGCGCGACCCCGAAGACCCGGTGCTGGTAACTCCTCACCAGCTCCTCGAACGCCCGGGCCTCGCCGGCCCGCAGCCGTTCCACGAGACCCGCTGACTCTTCCGGCGTCCCCTCAGGCACCCTCGCCTCGATCCACCGGCCGAGCCTACCGCACGGGGCTCACCCCGGCAAGAAACGCGTCCCCCGGACCGCGCCGGTCTCATCACCTGTCAGAGCGGCAGACCGGCCGCGGAGTTCCCGCGGCCCGGGTCAGGTCTCTTCGCGAGCCAGGCGGTTGAGCTCCTCCAGATGCGCGAGCAGGCCGAAGAAGAGCCCGGTGACCTTGCCGCGGAGCACGCGGTCGGCCGCGCTCATCCCGGCCGCGCGGTACACGCTCTCCGTCAGGTCGATGACCCGGGACTGGAGGCGCAAGCCGTCGTCGACGCACTCCGCGATCGCCCGCAGTTGCTCGTCGCGCTCGCTCACGGCCACACCCTCCTGGATGGAATGCCATGCCCGGCTGCC
Organism: Candidatus Rokuibacteriota bacterium; assembly: GCA_044866005.1. Lineage (GTDB taxonomy): Bacteria > Methylomirabilota > Methylomirabilia > Rokubacteriales > DASRDR01 > JBIOTN01. Next base: position 5,910 of record JBIOTN010000110.1, read on the forward strand.
GCGCCGGGTGCCGCGCCCTCCCTCACGCGGGCTTCATGGTATCGTAAGGACGATCACCGTCGACAGCGTCCTCCGCGGCGCCGGCGGCGGTCCTGCCGGTGGCACCCCGGCATCCCGGAAAGGAGGAACCGATGCGCGGCAGACGGTTCGTCTCGGCCACCCTGCTCGGCGCCCTCGCGACGCTCGCGGTCGCGGGCCCCGCCCGGGCCCTCGAGGTCGGCCAGAAGGCGCCGGACTTCACGCTCCCGGCGCCCGGCGGCAAGCAGGTGAAGTTGAGCGATCTCCTGGGCAAGGGCCCGATTGTCATCTTCACCTTCATCCAGGCCTTCACCGGCCCCTGAACGCAGGAGATCATGGGCTTCGACGCGGCCCTGCCGCAGTTCGAAGCCCTGAACGCCCAGGTCGTGGGCGTGAGCGCCGACCATCCCGCTACGCTGGAGGCATTCACCCGCCAGAACGCCGTCAAGTTCCCGCTGCTCGGCGACTTTCGCCGGCAGATGCTCCCCGCCTACGGCGCCCTGGTGACCGACGACAAGCACCCCCTGTTCCGCTATGCCCGGCGTGCCTACTTCATCCTGGACCGCGAGGGCGTGGTGCGGTGGGTGAAGATCCAGGAGAACGTGCTCGACCTCTTGAAGCCCGAGGAGGTCGTCCAGGCGGTGAAGGAGTCCAAGGCATGATCTCGCGCGTGCTCGCAGCGATCCTCGCGCTCGCGCTCGGAGTCGGGCCGGCAGGAGCGGCGACGCCCGACTTCGCCGCGCTGGAGGTCCAGCCCTACGATCCGCCGAAGCCGGCGCCGGATTTCGCGCTGCCGGATCTGGACGGCAACACCGTCCGCCTGTCCGATCTGCGGGGGAAGGTGGTCCTCCTCTTTTTCTGGGCCACCTGGTGACCGGACTGCCGGAAGGAGTTGCCTTCCGTCAACGCCCGCTACACCGAGCTCAAGCCCAAGGGGCTCGAGGTCTTGCTCGTCAGCATTCGGGAAGATCCGGACCTCGTCCGGCGCACGGTCCAGGCGCGAGGCTACGTGGCCCCGGTCCTCCTCGACCGCACCGGTGACGTCGCCGGCAAGGACTACGGGGTCTGGGGCACGCCCACCTCGTACCTGATCGACCGGCAAGGCCGGCTGGTCGGACGCGTGGTGGGCGCGCGGCCCTGGGAGAGCGCGGCCGCGCGGAAACTGCTGCTCGACCTGCTCGCCTAGCACTTCGGAGGGGGCCTCGACGGCCCCCTCCGATGCCTTCCCCCACCTCTAAGGGCCGGGTGGGGGGGCCGGCGGCGCAGCCGCCGCTCAGAAGGCTCCACGGCTGGCGGACGAACGTCGCGAGACTACCCCGACACGCTCTTAGGCATCTGCGCGGCCGGCTCGTAGACCACGAGCCGGATCGGCGTCGGTCGCCCGTCGTTGCAGGGGTTGTGGATCTGCGGGCAGTTCGAGATCGCGACGAGCACGTCCATCTCGGCGCGCAGGTCCACGTGGTCCCCCGGGCGCGAGAGCCCGTCCACGATCGCCATGGCGCCGCTCGGATCGACGGGCACGTTCATGAAGAAGTTCAGGTTCGCTACGATGTCCTTCTTCCCGAGCCCGAACCGGCCGAGGGCGCGCAGGAAGTTGTCGCGGCAGTTGGGCGTGTCCTCGACCCCGTAGCGGAGCCGGTTCGACTCCCTGCTGCAGCACCCTCCGATCGTGTCGTGGCGCCCGCACGTGTCCGCGACGATGGTAAAGAGCCGCCGGCCCAGGTCCGAGTAGAGGCCGTGGCCGGTCGTGAGGAAGACCGTGCCGGCGACCTTCATCGTGTCCGCCGCGTTGTAGCGCTCGGTCGGGTCCGCCGCGTTGTAGCAAAGGAAGTCCACCGCCTGGCGACCCTCCAGGTCGACGATCCGGAGGACCTGGCCGGCGCGGATCACGCCGGACCAGTCTCCGCCGGCCGGGAGGGTGCGGTCGTCCACGACGGGGCCTGGCACCGACGCGGGCGCGGGGGCCGGGCTCACGGCGCGCTCCACCCGCGACGCCCCCCCCACTTCGGCCACCTTCGCGCCCGCCCCATCGGCCAGCTCCTCCGCTTGCGCGCGACCCGCCGCCCTCGCCGTCCACCGCGCGTGCGGGCCGGAAATTCGTCGTGGCTATGATATCAACGGGGCAGGCCCGACGTCATCGAGGACAGCGGCCGGCGCCGGCGGGCGGCCGCCCGGCGGGCGGCTACGCAGCGGTCCGAGCGGCGGCTTTGCCGCCGGCCAGCCACCCACACGAGAGGTGGGGGAGGTTCGGAGGGGGCCGTCGGGGCCCCCTCCGATGATCTACTGCTTGACGAGGAAGTGTGCGCGGCGATTCTGGCCCCAGCAGCCCTCGGTGTGGTCGCTGCAGAGCGGGCGCTCCTCGCCGTAGGTCGTCATCGTGATCCGGCCGCCGTCGACGCCGTGCGTGACCAGGTAGTCCCGGGTCGCCTTCGCGCGGCGCTCGCCGAGCGCCAGATTGTATTCGTTGGTGCCTCGCTCGTCCGCGTGTCCTTCGATCAGGACCATCGCGTTGGGGTTCGACTTGAGCCACTTCGCGTTCGCGTCGAGCAGCGGATGGTCCTGCGTCCGCACCTCGTACCGGTCGAACTCGAAGTGGACGTCACGCAGCGCGGAGACCTCGAAGAACTCCCGCGGCGACGGGAGCGCCGGGATCGAGGTGCCGGTCGCGCCGGCCATGCCGGGTCCCATCGCGCCGCCCATCCCGCCGGGCCCGGCCGCGACGCCGATCGTGCCGCCCGCGCCGCCCGGTCCGCCCGCCGCGGAGCCGCCGGCGCCGGATCCCATGCCGCCCGCCCCGCCGGCCCCGGCGCCCGGGGCCTTCCTGGCGCAGCTCCCCAGACCGACGAGCACCGCGCAGAGGGCGACGATCGCAAGTGACCACTGCCAAGGTCTCTGGCCCATGACACGCTCCTTTCTCCTCGTGAACCGAGGCCGCCCCACCAGACCGGCTACCACCATCTCAGAACGTGCAGCCGGGACAGAAGGAAAATGTGCGCCAGGCGGCCCGCCGGGGCCCCGGAGGCCTCTCAACTGGGAGGCGGGCCGCCCCGGGGGGGGCGGCGGGCGGCCGCCCGCGGCTCGCGCCCGTCGCGGGCGGCAGCTATACTAGCCCGGGGTCGAGCCTGACCGGCCTGCCGGCAGAGAGGACGACCATGGCCGTCATCCAGGTTTCGCTCACCGACGAGCAACGGGCGCTCAAGGCCGGGGTCGCGGAGGTCTGCAAGCGCTACCCGGGAGAGTACTGGCGCGAGCTCGACCGCGAGCGGGCCTACCCCGAGGCCTTCGTCACCGAGCTGACGCGGGCGGGGTACCTCGCCGCGCTGGTCCCGCAGGAGTACGGCGGCGCCGGGCTGGGGATCTTCGAGGGCGGGCTCATCCTGGAAACGATCAACGCTTGCGGCGGGAACGCGGCGGCGTGTCACGCGCAGATGTACATCATGGGCACGCTCCTGCGGCATGGAAGCCCGGCGCAGAAGGAGCAGTACCTGCCCAGGATCGCGCGCGGCGAGCTGCGGCTCCAGGCCTTCGCGGTGACCGAGCCGAACGCCGGCTCCGACACCACGAAGCTCCAGACGACCGCGGTCCGGCAGGGCGACCGGTACGTCGTCAACGGCCAGAAGATCTTCATCTCGCGCGTCCTCCAGTCGGACCTCATGCTGCTGCTGGCGCGGACGACGCCGCTCGACCGCGTGAAGCGGAAGACGGACGGCCTGTCGGTCTTCCTCGTCGACATCCGGAGCGCGAAGGGCCTGGACGTGCGGCCGCTCCGGATGATGATGAACCACTCGACCAACGCGCTCTTCTTCGACAGCATGGAGGTCCCGGTGGAGGGCCTGATCGGCGAGGAGGGGCGGGGGTTCGCCTACATCCTCGACGGGATGAACGCCGAGCGGATCCTCGTGGCCTCCGACTCGCTGGGCGACGGTCGCTGGTTCGTGGAAAAGGCCGTCGCCTACTCGGGCCAGCGCGTGGTCTTCGGCCGCCCCATCGGGGCCAACCAGGGCGTCCAGTTCCCCATCGCTCGGGCCCACATGGCGGTCGAGGCCGCCGACCTCATGCGGAACAAGGCGGCCGCCCTCTTCGACGGAGGCGAGCCGTGTGGCGCCGAGGCGAACATGGCGAAGTACCTGGCCGCCGAGGCCGCCTGGGAGGCGGCGAACGCGTGCATCGACTGCCACGGCGGCTACGGCTACGCGGAAGAGTACGACGTCGAACGGAAGTTCCGCGAGGCGCGCCTCTACAAGACCGCCCCCGTCAACCAGAACCTCGTGCTCGCCTACGTCGGCGAGCACGTCCTCGGGCTGCCGCGCTCCTACTGAGCCGCGCCGCGCCGGCGATCCCGACCGGCCCGGTGGGCTGTCTCCCCGGGAGGGCACGGAACGCATGAGCATGGAAGACGCGAATCCGGGTGGTGCCCGCGGGCGCTCCGGCGGGACGGTCGAGGGAAGGACCGGCCTGCGGCTCGCCCACAAGCTGACGGCGGCGCTGCTCCTGCTGTCGGTGGTGCCGCTGGCGGTCGCCGGCACCATCGCGTACGGCCAGCTCCGCACGGTCATCCACGCCGAGACGCAGCGGACGCTCCGCGTGGCGGCCGACGGCGCCCGTGCGACAGTCCGCGAGTTCCTCGAGTACCTGAAGGGCCGGACGCTCGACGTCAGCACGGACTGGTTCATCCGTGACAGCGTGGAGCGCCTGGCCGCCGGCCCGGGATCGGCCGAGGCGCTCGCTGAGCTCGGCCAGTACCTGGCGGTCAGCCGGACGGTCGTCCCCGAGACGACCGAGGTCTTCCTGCTCGATCCGCGGGGGCGCGTGCTCGCCTCGTCCGATCCCAGCGCCATCGGCCAGCGGAACGGCGAGACCGACTATTTCCGGAACGGCCGCACCGGCGTGTACGTGAGCGATTTCTTCCGTACCCCGGACGGCCGGCAGGTCAGCTGGGTCGTCGCCGCGCCGCTGACCGGCCGCCACTCCGGCGCCTTCCTGGGAGTCGTGGCGCTCCGCATCGACCCCCGCGCGCTGAGCGACATCACGACGGGCCGGAAGGTCACCGCCTTCGGCGCGCAGAGCCAGTCGATGCGGCTGGGGCGGAGCGGCGAGGTCTACATCGTCAACCGGCAGGGCCTCATGCTGACCGAATCCCGCTTCCTGCCGGACGTGATCCTCCGGCAGGCGGTCGACACCGAGCCGGTGCGGCGGGCCTTCCGGCGCGGCGCGGAGATGCTCGGCGACTACCGGGACTACCGGGGGGTGCCCAACACCGGGGCCTCGGCCATCGTGGCCGAGCAGGGCTGGCTGATCGTCGCGGAGGTCGACTTCGACGAGGCCTTCACGCCGGTCCGCCGGCTCCGGACGGCCATGCTGGGCCTGGGCGCCGTGGTGCTCCCCGCGGTCGCGCTCCTCGGGCTCGTCCTCCGTCGCTCCATCGTGCAGCCCATGCGGGCCATGCTTCAGGCCAACGAGCGGGTGGTGCGCGAGGGTCCGCTGGCGGGCCTGATCGCGGCCGAGGAGATCCCGAACGACGAGTGGCGCCTCCTCATGTCGATGCGGAACCGGATGCTCCGCCGCGTCGAGGAGCAGTCCACGCGCCTGTACGAGGAGAGCGAGCGCCGCCGCCGCGAGGTCGAGGTGCTCGTAGACCTGGCGCAGCGGATCAACGCCTCGACCCCCGTGGACGGGATCCTGGCGCGGGTGGCCGAGGGCGCCCGGGAGCTCTGCCGGGGCGATCTGGCGGCGGTCGCCCTGCCCGACGGAGAGGCCGACGCGCTCACGGTCGCGTTCGTGGCCGGCGAAGGCGTCGCCGCCGGGGCGAGGGCGCACCTGGCCGGCGGCCGTCTCGTGGTGGCAGGCGCCCGCTGCTGCCCGGACGGCGGTGCGGGCGAGCCGTCGGCCTCGGGGGGCGCCGACCTCGCGGTCCCGATCCGGATCGGGCTGCGGACGGAAGGCGCGATCTCCGTCCACGCCCACTCCCGCCACGACTTCACCGAGCATGACGAGGCGATCCTGGTCAGCCTCGCGAACCAGGCGGGCATCGCCATCCAGGGCGCCCGCCTGACGCGCGATCACCGCACGCGCCAGCGCCGGCTGGAGAGCCTGCTCGAGCTGAGTCGCGGGCTCTCCCGCATCGCATCGGAGCGGCCGCTTCGCCGCCGCATCGCCGAGGCGGCCGGGAAGCTCGTCGACACCGACTGCGTCGCGCTGCACGTGCCCGAGGCCGGCGCGCTCGTGCGCGTCGGCGTGGCGGGCCCCGACGGCGAGGCGCTGCCGGCGCGGGTGCAGGCGCAGGAGGACGCGATCGGGACGGTCGCCACGACCGGCGAGACGGTGCGGTTCGCGGACCTCGACAGCGCGCCCGGGCTCCTCCCGGGCACGCGGGACGCCCTGAAGCTGCTCGGCTACCGCGCGCTGCTCGTGGTCCCGCTCGGCCTGGGCGAGAGCGTCGTGGGGATCCTCAGCCTGGCGACCGGGCGGCCGGCCGGCTTTTCGGCTGACGACGTGATGCTCGCGACGACGTTCGCCGGCCACGCGGCGACGGCCCTGGACAACGCGCGGCTCTACCGGGAAGCCCAGGAAGCCGACCGGCGCAAGGACGAGTTCCTCGCGATGCTGGCCCACGAGCTGCGCAACCCCCTCGCGCCGATCCTGAACGCGGCGCGCGTGCTCGACCGCCTCGGCCCGCAGGATCGGGACGCCGCGCGGCTGCGCGGGATCATCAGCCGGCAAGCCGGGCGGCTCGCACGGCTGGTGGACGACCTCCTCGACGTGGCGCGCATCAGCTACGGGAAGATCGGCCTCAGCCGCCAGCCGGTCGACCTCAACGAGGTGGCGCGGCGGGCCTTCGAGTCTCTCCACGACGCGGGGCGAGCCGAGGAGCACGACATCGCGCTCGTGACCGCGCCGGATCCCGTCGTCGTGGAGGGCGATCCGGTCCGCCTGGAGCAGGTCGTCGGGAACCTCCTGGAGAACGCAGTGAAGTACACGCCGGCGGGCGGCGCCATCCAGGTCGTCGTGGAGCGCACCGGTCCGCGGGCGCTGGTACGCGTGCGGGATCACGGCGTGGGGATCGCCCCCGAGATGCTGGCGCGCGTGTTCGAACCCCTGACGCAGGCGGACCGATCGCTCGACCGCGCGCAGGGCGGGCTCGGTCTCGGCCTCGCGCTCGTCCGTGCCCTGGTCGAGCTTCACCACGGGACGGCCCGTGCCGACAGCGCCGGGCCCGGCCAGGGAAGCGAGTTCGTCGTCGAGCTCCCGCTCCGCGGGGGGGTCCTGGAGGCGGGGCCCGACAAGCCCCGGGGGCCCGAGCCCGGCCCCTGCCACGTCCTGATCGTGGAGGACAACGCCGACGCCCGCGAGGCGCTGGGCGCGCTGCTCGCGCTGGGCGGGCATCGCGTGGAGCTGGCCCCGGACGGCGTGGCGGGGCTCGACGCGGCGCTCGCCTCACGGCCCGACGTGGCGCTCGTGGACCTGGGGTTGCCCGGGCTTGACGGCTACGAGCTGGCGCGCCGCGTGCGGGCGGCCGGAGCGCGCGGCATGCGACTGATCGCGCTGACCGGGTACGGGCAACCGGACGACGTCCGCCGCGCGCGGGACGCCGGCTTCGACGTGCACCTGACGAAGCCGGTGGACCCGGACGAGCTGGCGGCCGTGATCGCGCGGCTGCTCGCCGCGTAGCGGGTCAGCGGGCGGCGCGGTCGGTCAGCCGGGTGGCGCGGGCCGGGTACGCGCGCAGCGATCCGAAGATCAGCACTCCCGCGACCGCGAGGTAGGCGGCGTAGCCGGCCACTTCGAGCGCCGCGGGCTGCGCGCGGTACCCGATCAGTCCGTTCAGGAACGCGCCGACCGGGCTCTGCTCGCTCAGGACGCCCGAGGTGTCCCACAGCGCGTCGGTCTGCGGCAGGACCCCGAGGGCGGCGAGCTTGCCGATCGCCGCCGCGAAGAGGCCGGCGGCGAGGAAGAGGATGAGCACGGAGGTGACCGCGAAGAAGCGCCGGAGCGAGAGGCGGGTGCCGCCGCGGAAGACCGCCCAGCCGAGCCCCGCGGCGGCGGCGACGCCGGCCACGCCGCCCACCAGGCCGCTCCAGCCGCCCGCGGCCGTGTGCGAGAAGAGGCCCCAGAGGAACAGCACGGTCTCCGCGCCCTCCCGGAAGACCGCGGTGAAGGCGATCAGCCCCACCACCCAGACGCGCCGGCTGGCCGCCGCGGCGTCGATCCGTCGCTCCACGTCCCCGCGGATCGCGCGCGCGTGCTGACGCATCCACCAGCCGTGCCAGGTCAGGACGACGACCGCCGTCAAGAGGACGGCGACCACGATCACGTCCGGACCGATGTCGAGGAGGGGACCCGAGAGGTACGTGACGGCCGCGCCGAGCAACGCGCTGGCCGCCGCCCCGAGCGCGGCCCCCAGCGTGACGCTGCGGTACTGCTCCCGGAAGCCGATCTTGGCGAGATAGGCGTAGACGATCCCGAGGACGAGCGCCGCCTCGAACCCCTCGCGGAGCGTGATGACGAAGGTGCCGCCCACCGGTTACTCCGCGACGATCCGGCCCTTGGCCGTCGCTTCGTGGAACTCGCCGACGAAGAGGTAGGTGCCGGGCTTGAGGCCCTGGACGCGCAGGCGCACGGTCTTCCCCGCCGGGATCAGCTTCTCGATCCGCAGCTCCTTGCTCTCGAACTCCTCGACCGCGCCGTCCTTGTTGGTGATCACGAGGACGAAGGGGCGCCCGGCCTTCACCCGGATCTCGTCCGGGGTGAAGCGGTTCTGCTGGATCGTCAGCGGAATCTCCGCAGGCGTGCCGGCTCCCTGCGCCGCGACGCCGCGGGCGGCGAGCCCCGCCCCCAGCAGCAGCACGAGCACCACGACCCGACGCGTGACCATCACGCCTCCTCGCGGCGGCCCGGGGCGAGCGGCCAATTGCAGCCCGGCCCGCGCCGCGCTATGATTCGCTCCATACCAGGACTCCGCCTGTCCCGCCCGACCGAGCGGCCCGGCGGGATCGAGCATTAGGTATACCTAACGCCATGAGTTTGTCAAGCCGAAAACGGCGGGGCGCGTCAGCCTCGGCCAAGCCCGAGCCCACGGCCTCCATCCAGGATTACCTCGCCGCCATCTACGACCTGGCGGGGAGCGGCCGACCCGTCGTCGGCGCCCGCCTCGCGCGTCACATGAAGATCTCCCCGCCCGCGGTCACCGAAGCGCTCCAGCGCATGGCCCGAGCCGGCCACGTCCGGATGAACCGCAGCAAGGGCATCCTCCTCACCAAGACAGGCCGAGCGCTCGCCGAGGTGATGGCCCGCCGCCACCGGCTCCTGGAGCGATGGCTCACGGACATGCTGGGCCTGGACTGGACGGACGCCCACGAGGAGGCCCACCGGCTCGAGCACGCCCTGTCGCCCCGCGTGGAGGATCGCCTGGCCGCCATCCTCGGGATGCCGACGACCTGTCCGCACGGCAATCCGATCCCCGGGATGTCGCGGCCGTCGCGAACCCATCCCTTTCCGCTCGACCAGGCGAAGGAACAGACCACCGTGGTGGTGGAGCGGATCACGGAAGAGGCGGAGGCCGATCGGCAACTCCTCGCACACCTCTGGCGGACGGGCATCCGCCCCGGCACGGTGCTGACGATCCACGAAGTGGCCCCCTGGGGCGGTACCATCACCACGGAGAGCGAGGGGCGGACGATCGTCCTCGGGCTGGCCGCAGCCGGCAAGATCTGGGTGTACGAGCCGAAGTGACCGGCGGCGATCGATGAAGATGCCGGCGCGCGTGACGATCTGCGAGGTGGGCCCTCGCGACGGGTTCCAGATCGAGCCCGGCTTCATCCCCACCGCATTGAAAGTGGAGGTCGTGGACCACCTCTCGGCCGCCGGCCTGCCGCGGATCGAGGTGACCTCGTTCGTCCATCCGAAGGCGGTGCCGCAGCTCGCGGACGCCGAGGCCGTCATGGCGGGGATCCGGCGGCGACCAGACACCGTGTACGCGGCGCTCGTCCCGAACGACAGGGGCGCCGTCCGCGCGGTCGATGCGGGCGCGGACGAGCTCCGCACGGTGGTCTCGGCGAGCGAGAGCCACAACCTCGCCAACCTCAACATGACCGTCGAGGAGTCGCTGGGGAGGCTGGCCGCCGTGGCCGAGGTGGCCGCGCGGGCGCGAGTGCGCGTCGTCGCGGGCATCTCCACGGCGTTCGGATGCCCGTTCGAAGGCGCGGTGTCGCTTCCGCGGGTCGACTGGCTCTGCGGCCAGCTGGCCGGGCTGGGCGTGGCGGGGATCGCGCTCGCCGACACGACCGGCATGGCGAACCCCGCCCAGGTGGCGCGCACCTTCGGGGCCCTCGTGCCGAAGTGGCCGCGCCTGGAATGGGTCCTCCACACGCACGACACGCGGGCCATGGCGATCCCGAACATCCTGGCGGCCATGGAGTGCGGCGTGACGGCCTTCGACGCGTCGGTGGGAGGGCTCGGCGGCTGCCCGTTCGCGCCCGGAGCCTCGGGCAACGTGTGCACCGAGGACCTCGTCCACTGCCTCGACGCGATGGGCATCGAGACGGGCATCGACCTCGGCCGGCTCATCGACACCTCGAAGCGCGTCGGCGAGATCGTCGGTCGCGTGCTGCCGGGACAGGTGGCCCGGGCGGGCCCCTGGACCCGACGCTACCCCGTCCCCGACCAGGTCCGGGCGCGGCTGGAAGGCTGACGTGGGCACGGACCTCATCCGCTGCACCGTCGCGGACGGGGTCGCGGTGCTCACCCTGGACAACCCGCCGCTCAACCTGGTGACCCTCGAGCTGACCCGCAAGCTGAACGGCGCCCTCGACCACCTGGCCGCCGAGCCCGCGGTCCGGATCCTCGTCGTGACCGGGAGCGGCGAGCGCGCCTTCTGCGCCGGCTCGGACCTCCGCGAGTTCCCGGCCGTGATGGACGACGTCGTGACCCGGAAGCTCGCCTACGAGAACGAGACGTTCAGCAAGCTCGACGACTTTCCCCGCCCGACGATCGCCGCGCTGAACGGGCTCGCCTACGGCGGCGGCCTCGAGCTCGCCGTCTGCTGCGACATCCTGATCGCGGGCGCCGACGTCCGGCTCGCGCTTCCGGAGATCACGCTCGGCGTGTTTCCCGGCAGCGGCGGGACGGTCCGCGTCCCCCGCCGCGTGGGCGAGGGGCGCGCCAAGGAGCTCGCCTTCACCGGGGAGCCGATCGACGCCCGGACCGCGCTCGCCTGGGGCCTGGTGAACCGCGTCGTGCCGGCCGGCCAGGCCCTGGCCGGGGCCCGCGAGCTGGCCGCGCTCCTGGCGAGCCGGCCCGGGCGCGCGCTCGCGCTCTGCAAGGAGGCGGTGGACCTCGCGCTGGAGACCGGCGAGGAGGAGGCCCTCGCCCGGACGCTGCCCCTGAGCGACCGGGCCTTCAAGACCGCGGACTGCCGGGAGGGCGTCCGGGCCTTCTTCGCGAAGGAGCGCCCCCGCTTCCAGCACCGGTAGCCGCTTCGGAGGGGGCCTCGACGGCCCCCTCTGAGACCTCCCCCAGATCGTTGCGCCGGCGAAGCCGGCGCTCGGAGTGGAACGCTGTGACGGTTGCGGGGGTGCGGATACGAGCAAGCGGCTTTCACTGACAGTCTCCCGGTCGCGCCCCGCGCCGGCCGGCGCTTGTCAGGGCGGACCCGCGTGCTCGAGATGCCGGGACGCTCCCCTACGGGCTCTGCTCTCTCACCGCGTGCGCCGTCGGCGGGATCCCGGTGGCCCGGATCCTCGAGCTGCTCCACGTGATGATGGTCGCCATCATCGTCATCATCGTGGTCTGCGCCCTGGTTCCGTGGACCGTCCTCGCGATCCCCCGACTGCTCCTCCCCCGCTGGGTCTGAGACGGTCGGCCTTCGACTGACAGCCGCTCGGGCTGTCCCTGGACTGTACGCCCGCGTCCAGGAGAATCCGCTGGACCTGCTGAAGCAGGACGACGTCCTGAAGGCGCTCAAGGAGGTCGGGGGGTGAGCTGGCGGGGCGCCCTCCGGGGCCTGGCCCTGACGCTCGTCGTCGCCGCGAGCGCCGGTGCCGGGCCCGAGGTCGCCGCGTTCGACATCCAGCGCTTCGATCCGCCGAAGCCGGCGCCCGACTTCGCGCTGCCGGACCTCGAGGGCCGGACCGTCCGACTGGCGGACCTGCGTGGCAAAGTGGTCCTGCTCAACTTCTGGGCCACCTGGTGCTCGCCGTGCCGTGACGAGGCGCCGTCCATCAACAGTCTGTTCGGTGAGCTCCACGCCCGCGGGCTCGAGGTCCTGCTCGTGAGCTTCCGGGAAAATCCGGCACTCGTGAAGCAGACCGCGCAGGCATGGGGCTACGCCGCGCCGGTGCTGATCGACGCGAGCGGCGACCTCACCGGGCGCGTGTACGGGGTGTGGGGGCCTCCCACGACCTACGTCATCGACCGACAGGGGCGACTCGTCGGGCGGATCGTCGGCCCGCGCGACTGGGGCGCCCCGCCGGCGCGGGCGCTCGTCCAGGCACTGCTCGCCGGCGGCGACGCGGGGCGCTGAGCCGGCCGGCCGGCTCTCCCGATCGCCAGGCGCGTTGCCCACCCCGGCGATCGAGCTCGGCCCGCCCGGCCCTCCTTGACCGGCTTCGGAACGGGTCCCTATACTCGGAGCCACCATGCCGCCCCCTCTCGAAGGCCGCCTCGTCGTCGATCTGACCGAGAACCTGGCGGGCCCGTTCTGCACGATGATCCTCGCCGACATGGGCGCGGAGGTCGTCAAGGTGGAACGGCCGCACGGCGGGGATGAGAGCCGGCGGTTCCCGCCGTTCGTGCACGGCGAAGGCGCGGGGTACCTCACGCTCCACCGGGGCAAGAAGAGCATCGTCCTGGACCTCAAGGATCCGCGAGGCCGGGACGCTTTTCGTCGCCTCGTCGGGCGCGCCGACGTTCTCGTCGAGGCCTACCGGCCCGGCACGCTCGATCGCCTGGGCCTCGGGCCTGCCGCGCTCCGCCGCGAGCATCCTCGCCTCATCGTCTGCTCGCTGTCCGGCTTCGGTCAGACGGGTCCCTACCGGGAGCGCGGCGGCTACGACCTCATCGCCCAGGCGATGGGCGGGCTCATGAGCGTGACCGGCGAGCCGGGCGGGCCGCCGCTCAAGTGCGGCTACCCGGTGACGGACATGGGGTGCGGGATGTGGGCCGCGATCGGGATCCTCCTGGCGCTCCTCGCGCGGGAGCGGACGGGCGAGGGCCAGGGCGTGGACACCTCGCTCTTCGAGGCGCCGGTCGCCTGGTCCGTGTGGCACGCCGCGCGGTATTTCGCGACCGGGGAGGTCGTGGGCCCCCTCGGCTCCGCCCACCCGTCCAGCGCGCCCTATCAGGCCTTCCAGGGCGCCGACGGCCAGTGGTTCGTCCTGAGCGCGGCGCCCCAACATCTGTGGGACCGCCTGTGCGAGCTCATCGAGCGGCCGGACCTCGCCGCCGACCCCCGGTTTGGCTCGAATGCCGACCGCGTCACGCACCGCGAGGCCATCGCGGCGGAGCTCGAGCCCGTCTTCCGCCGGCGGGCGGCGGCCGACTGGCTCGCCGTCCTGGAGACGGCGGGGATCCCGGCGGGCCCGGTCAACCGGCTCGACCAGCTCTTCGCCGATCCCCACCTCAGAAGCCGCGAGATGGTCGTCGAGCTCGCGCATCCGACCGTCGGGCGGCACCGCGTGCTGGGCATTCCGGTGAAGCTGTCCGCCACGCCGGGCGCCATCCGGGGGCCGGCGCCGCGCCTGGGTGAACACACCGAGGAGGTGCTGCGGGGCCTCGGCTACTCTGCCGACGACGCCCGCGCGCTTCACGAAGCGGGGCGGACCGCCCCGCAGGAGATCCCGCGATGACCACGCGCACCGCCCGCTCCGTGCTCGGCACGCTCCTCGCCCTCGCCGTCGGGCTCGCGCTCGGCCTGGGGAGCGGCCCCGCCGCCCGGGCCCAGGGCGAGGGCGTGCGCGCGCCCCTCGCCGTGCCGGTCAAGGCCAGGCAGGGCATGCTGAACGTCCCGGCCCTGTCGCCCCTCTACCTCCTGCCCGACGAGGCGAAGAAGTACAACATCCAGATCGAGCCGATCATGTTCCAGCGCTTCGCCGACCTGCGCACCGCGCTCGCCTCGGGCGACCTCGACATCGGCGCCTTCGGGCCGCAGGACATCTCCCTCGCCGCGAGCCAGGGCGTCAAGAGCCTGGTCGGCGTCGCCGGCGTGGGCTCCGGGAACGACTGCCTGATGGTGCGCAAGGGCGAGGACGTCAAGGCCTGGTCCGAGCTCCTGGGCAAATCGATCGGGGTCGGCGCCGGCTCGATCTCGTGGCTGAAGTTCACCGCGTCCGTGACCGAGCAGGGAGTCGACTACCGGAAGCTCAAGATCGTCAACATCATGGGGGGCGGCGCGAACTACCTCAAGGCGCTCCAGGCCAAGGAGATCGACCTCGCCGTCGTGTGGCAGCCGTTCTGCGCCCAGGCCATCACGGACGGTTGGGGCGGCTACCCGACGATCAACCACAACCAGTCCAGGACGGTCGGCGGGCAGCTCGGCGTCTTCGCCGTGAACCGCGCGTTCCTCGACAAGCATGCCGACGCCGTCCAGCGGATCGTGGTCGCCTACCTCGACACGCTCAAGTTCGCGCAGGCGAACATGGGCAAGTGGGCCGAGGTGTACGCCCAGAAAGCCGGCCTGCCGGTACCGGTCGCGCAGGAGTCGATCCGGATCACGAAGCTCGACTCCACGCTCCCGCTCGAGACCATCAAGCGGATGACGAAGTTCCTCGCCGAGACCGGCATCGTGCAGAAGGACATCTCGGGCGAGGTGGCGCAGTACTACACCTACGACTTCCTGGCGAAGGCGACCGGGAAGAGCCCGGCCGAGCTCGGGCTCAACCAGTAGCGGCGGCGCGGCTCCGGCGGCGGTGCGTGGACGCGCCAATCGGGGCCGCGCGGCCGAACGGCGAGGCGCCGGCGGGCCGGGTCCCGGGCGACGGCATGCCGACGGGCCGCCGGGCGGCGCTCGCCGTCCTGCTCCCCCTCGCCTTCATCGGCCTCTGGGCCGCGGCGGTCCGGTACCGGTGGGTGGCGGAAGGCATCGTGCCCGCGCCCCAGCTGGTGGTCCGCTCCTGGTACGTCTGGATCTTCGGCACGGGCGGCTTCACGCTCTCCCCCTACGCCGGCACCTGGCTGGACACCGTGCTCTTCTCCGCGCGGCGCGTGCTCCAGGGGTTCGGGCTCGCCGCGCTGGTCGGGATCCCGCTCGGGATCCTGATCGGCTGGAACCGGCTCGTCCAGAACGTCGTGGACCCGTCCATCCAGATGCTCCGCCCGATCCCGATCACGGCGTGGCTGCCGTTCTCGATCGCCGTGTTCGGCATCTACGACACCTCCGCGCTCTTCCTCATCGGCCTCGGAGCGTTCTATCCCATCGTGGTGAACACGACCCACGGCGTGCGCGACACGAGCCGGCTCCTCATCCGCGCGGCTCGCATGCTCGGCGCCGGCGAGGCGACCGTCCTCTTCAAGGTCGTCTTCCCGTCCGCGCTCCCCGCGATCTTCACGGGCCTCCGGCTCGGGGTCGGGATCGCCTGGACGGCGGTCATCGTGGCCGAGATCGTGGCCGTGAAGTCGGGCCTCGGCTACGTGCTCTGGGACGCCTACTACGTGAGCCGCATGGACATCTGCGTCGCCGCGATGATCAGCGTCGGGATCCTCGGGTTCCTCTCCGATCGGGTCATCTACGGCCTCTCCCGCCGCCTCCTCCGCTGGCGGGCGCTCGAAGCGCACACCTGAGGTGGGGCGCGCGAAGGTCGTTCTCGAGGACGTCGCCAAGGAGTTCGCGACGGGCTCGCAGCGCGTGCTCGCCGTGGACGGGATCAGCCTGACGATCCACGAGCAGGAGTTCGCCTGTCTTCTCGGCCCCTCGGGCTGCGGCAAGTCCACGGTGCTGAACCTCGTGGCGGGGTTCGAGCGCCCGACGCGCGGGCGCGTGGCGGTGAACGGCAGCGCGGTCACGCGGCCCGGGCCCGACCGGGCGGTCGTCTTCCAGGAGCCGGCCCTGTTCCCGTGGCTCTCGGTGCTCGACAACATCACGTTCGGCCCGAAGACGCGACGGCAGCCGGCCGCCGTCTACGCGCCCCTCGCCCGCCAGTACGTCGAGCTGGTCGGGCTCACCGGGTTCGAGGGCCACTACCCGGCCGAGCTGTCGGGCGGGATGAAGCAGCGGGTCGGGATCGCGCGGGTGCTGGTCCTGCGACCCGAGGTGCTCCTCATGGACGAGCCCTTCGGCGCGCTCGATGCCCAGACGCGGACGCTCATGCAGGAGCTGCTGCTGGGGGTCTGGGAGCAGGCCCACCAGACGGTGCTCTTCATCACGCACGACGTCGAGGAGGCCTTGCTCCTCGCCGATACGGTGTACGTCATGACGGCGCGGCCCGGTCGGATCAAGCGACGCCTCGCCGTGGAGCTCCCGCGCCCGCGGACGATCGAGGAGACGACCTCCGCGACGTTCAACGCGCTCAAGCGCGAGGTCCTCGCCCTCATCCGCGAGGAGAGCCTGAAGGCCGCCCGGGCCTGACGGGGCCGAGCCGGCAGGCTGGGCGGGCACGCGGTGGCCCGTCCGGGGCCGCCGGGAAGGTCAGAGCGCGAGCGGCGTGAGGCGCCGGCTCCGCGCCAGCCTGACGAAGATGACGACGTGGGTGGCGATGATGAGCGGGACGAGGAAGGTCGGCAGGAGGCTCAGCGGGAGGACGGTCAGGGCACGCATCGACCCCGGCTCGGCCATGGCCAGCCGGGTTGCCGTGACGACGACGAACAGGATGTCGAGGAGCCCGAGCAGGTTCCACGTCGCGTAGGCCACCCAGCCCGCGAACCCGCGTCGCGGCGCCCGCCAGACGACCAGCAGCGCCAGGGCGGCGACCAGGATGTCGCCCCAGCCGCCCGGCACGGCGAAGGCCCAGGGCAGCGCCCCCTGCCCGTGCAGGACGAGGAAGTAGATCCCCACGACACGCGTGACGTGGAGCAGGACGAGGGCCCGGATGTCGAGGCCGAGGGCCCAGCTCTGGAACGTCGGCACCCACTGGAACAGCGCCAGGAGCGCGAGGACCAGGGCGACCAGGACCATCTGGAGAAATGGCGGCTGGCGCGCCGCCAGGACGCCCGAGGCGCCGGCGAGGACGGCCGCCGCGAACCAGACGAGCAGGACACCGAGCGCCCGGGCGGCGGTCACGGGTCCTCGCGCTGGACTGCCCTAGGCGCTCGGCCCGAGGTGGCGGAACAGCTCTTCCGCCCGCTTCGCCACGAGCGCCGGACCGTCCTTGACCGACCAGTCGTAGAGACCGCGACGGCTGCCGAGACCGTGATGGCCCTGGCGAACCAGCTCGCCCATGGCGGCGGGCGGCTCGGTGCTCCGGTCCAGGCCGGGGAAGAGAAACGCACAGAACGCGTGGAACGTGTCGAGGCCGCCGAGATCGGCCGATTCGAGGGGTCCGGTCACCGCCAGGCGGCGGCCGAAGCTCGTCTTGACGGCCAGGTCGATGGCCTCGGCCGACGCCACGCCGGCCGCCCACAGGGCGAGCGCTTCGCGGAGGAGGGCGAACTGGAGACGGTTGCCGATGAACCCGTCGATCTCGCGCTCGAGCACGACCGGCTGCTTGCCGACCGCACGCAGCACGCCGCAGAGCCAGGGCACCACGTCGGGGTCGGTCTCGGGACCCGCGCACACCTCGACCAGCGGGATCAGCTGCGGCGGGTTCCAGAAGTGCGCGGCCACCACGCGCTCGCGGCGGCCGACCCGCGTCGTCAGCCGGCTCGCCGGCTGACCGCTGGAGGAGGCCAGCACGGCGGGCGGCGGGCAGAGCCGGTCCAGCCGCTCGAAGACGTCGTGCTTGAGCGGCAGATCCTCGGTGACCGCCTCGACGACCAGGTCGGCGCCGGCCGCGGCGGCCAGATCCGTGGCTGTCGTGATGCGCCCGAGCGCCGCCGCCGCATCCCGCGCCGTCGTGAGCCCGTGGGCCTCGAACCGGCCGAGGCTCTCGCGGATCTTGCCGAGGGCGGCCTGGAGGCTCGCCTGACGGCGGCCCACGAGCCGGACGGGCGTCCCGGCCGCCGCGAAGATCTGGGCCACGCCGTGGCCGATGATCCCGTTACCGATGACGGCAACGGCCTCGATGCGGAGCGGGGTGGACATCTCACCCCCTGCGGTGCGTGCGGAGGGGGCGTCGGAGGGGGATGCCCCCCTCCGACGGATCGCTACTTACCGTTCTCGCGCTCGAACCTGGTCTTCCACTCCTTGTTCAGGTCCTCGACCCCGTCGATGTGCTTGATCGTGCTCCACGTCGCGCGGGCCGCTCCCCGCATCGCGTAGTAGAGCGTCTCGCTGAGCTCGTCGTCCGTGGCGCCGGCTTGCTTCGCAGCCGCGAAGCGTCCCGGCACTCAGGACGTGCACCCGGCCGCCGCCATCGCGGCGAGCGCCACGAGCTGCATCGTCTTCGGATCGAGCGCTCCCTCGCGGTAGAAGACGCCCGCGAACTCCTTCATCTGTCCCATGCGGCTCCTCCTTCCGTGCGCGTGAAGATGCGGCCGTCAGCGGCCGTTGAGGATCCCGAGCGGCGAGGTCGGACCTGGGCCGACCCTATCAGATCGCGTCCCACGACGCAACGGGGGCCCACGCGCGAGGGCCTTGCGGCCCGGGATTCGCCGCCGGTACCATAGAGGGCGCTTCCCGGTTCTCTCACCCTCGCAGCGAGCAGGCGGACGGCGACCATGATGTGCCGCAGCCCCCCGCATTCCGCGCCGCCGGCGCACGCGCCGGCCTCGCCCGCACATGGACCGCGCAGGACACCCACGCCGTGTGAAGGAGGCCCAGAATGAAGCCGTTCCGACTTCCGCGATGGCGGTTCACCAACTGCTGCGGCCACGAGTGGGGGCACGACCGCGGGCCCGCGAACGCGGGCCGGCGGGGATTCCTCAAGCTCGCCGCGGCCGGCGTGACGGGCCTGGCCGGCATGGCGGCGCTCCGCAGCCCCGTCGCCGCTCAGGTGCGTGTGTTCCCGCCGCCGCCGCCGGCGGTGAGCCCGGTCGAAGGGCTGATCGACTTCCACGCCCACAGCGCGCCGGACGTGTTCGGCCGCGCCGTGGACGACGACGAGGCCGCCACGCTCTACAAGGCGCGCAGCCTCGAGGCCATCGTCCTCAAGAGCCACACCGCCCTGACCGCCGACCGCGCGTGGCTCCTGCGCAAGCACGTGCCCGGCATCAAGGCGTTCGGCGGCATCGCGCTGAACGGGCCGGCCGGCGGGATCAATCCCGAGGCCGTGCAGTGGATGTGGCGGATGCAAGGCGGCTTCGGGCGCGTCGTCTGGTTCCCCACCTTCGACGCCGACCGCCACGTCAAGCACTTCAAGGACGCGCCGGAGGGGATCAAGGTCGTGGGGCCCGATGGCAAGGTCCTCCCCGCGGTGCGCGAGGTGCTGAAGGTTTGCGCGCAGCAGAAGCTCGTCGTCTGCACGGGCCACGCCTCGCCGAGCGAATCCCTGGCGATCATCGAAGCGGCGCGCGACGCCGGCTGTGACCGCATCGTCGTCACGCACGCCGAGTTCGAGGTCGTCAACATGTCGGTCGAGGAGATGCGCCGGGCCGCGGCGATGGGGGCGAAGATGGAGCTCTGCGCGATGGGTCCGCTGATGGGACCGAACGCGCACCTGGCCTGGATGCGGCACTGGCGTCAGGTGACCGTGAAGGAGTCGGCCGAGCACGTCAAGGCCGTGGGGGCCGAGCACTTCCTCCTGGGGACCGATCTCGGCCAGACGGGCAACCCCTCGCAGCCGGACGGCTACGCCATGCTCGTGGCGGGCCTCGCGGCGGAGGGAATCACCCGAGACCAGATCAAGACGATGGGCCGGGAGGTGCCGGGCAAGCTCTTGATGGGGTGAGCCGCCGGCGCGCGGCTCACTCCCGGGCGAGGACGAAGTCCAGGTCGACCGCGGACTCGCCCGCCTTCGGGTAGAGCTGGGTCACCAGCGTCCGGTGGCCCGGCGCGGTCAGCCGGACGTGCAGGTGCGGGGGGCGGCCCGGGTAGCGCCCCGGGAAGTCGGTCTCGTAGCGGTAGCGGCCTTCGGCGTCGGCCCGCTGGCTGGCGCGGTGCTCGTCGTCGTACTGGCCCCGCGGGTTGGCCGACCACCACTCGAGCCGGGCGCCGGGGATCGGGCCGCACCCCGCGGCCGAGCGGATCGTGCCCGTGACCACGAGACCGCGTCCGGTCGTGGCCCGCTCCGGCGCGTTCGCCGTGTAGAACGGCCCGAGCGCGTCGGGCCGCGTGGGCGCGCAGGTCGGCTGCGCCCCCGCCGGGCCCGGGCGGGGCCCCACGGCGACGAGCGCGATCAGCGCCGCGCCCGCGGCCGACCAGGCTCGCCACGACCGACCTCGCACTGGCTCCGCTCCTCGCTTCAATGGGGCCAGAAACGCGCGCGGAAATCAAGCGCGGGCCCTGACACCCCCGGCACCCACGATGTCGACGCGATGCGCCAGCAAAACGCGATCCGCCAGCTTGACAGGCGCGCCGGTCGGCGGATACGCTCGCCCGTCGTGGGCGACGCCCGCATCTTCGCCACCTGGCCGATGGAGCATGAGGCGCGCGCGATCCTCGAGCGCGCCGGCACGGTCGAGACGAGCCCCACCGAGGACGAGCTGCCGGAGGCCGAGCTGTCCCGACGGGTGGCCGAGGTCCAGGCGATCGTCCCGATGGGCGCCCACCGCGTCCCGGAAGCCGTGATCGCGGCCGCCCCCCGGCTCCGCGTCATCGCCGTCGCCGCCGTCGGCTACAACCTCGTGGACGTCCCGGCGGCGACGCGGCGGCGCATCGCGGTCACCAACACGCCCGGCGTCCTGACCGAGACGACGGCCGACCTGGCCTGGGCGCTGATGCTCGCCACGGCGCGCCGGCTGGGGGAGGCGGAGCGCTTCGTCCGCGCGGGGCGCTGGGAGGGCGTCCGGTGGAGCCTCCTCCTCGGCGCGGACGTGCACGGCGCGACGCTCGGCATCCTGGGCTTCGGCCGCATCGGCAAGGCGATCGCACGGCGGGCCCTGGGGTTTGGGATGCGACTGCTCTACCACAGCCGGCATCCCGACCCGGAGGCCGAGGCGCTGGCGGCCACGTACCGCTCGAAGGCCGATCTCCTGCGCGAGGCGGACTTCGTCGTCCTCGCCGTGCCGCTCACGCCCGAGACCCGGCGGCTCGTCGGCGAGGCCGAGCTCCGCCTCATGAAGCCCACCGCCTACCTCCTGAACATCGCGCGCGGGCCGGTGGTCGACGAGGCGGCGCTGGCCCGAGCGCTCCGCGAAGGGCGGATCGCCGGCGCGGGCCTCGACGTCTTCGAGGACGAGCCGCGTGTCCACCCGGACCTCCTCGCCCTCGAGCAGGTCGTGCTGACCCCGCACATCGGGTCCGCGACGCGCGCCACGCGCCTTCGCATGGCGACGCTCGCGGCCGAGAACTGTCTCGCCGCGCTGGAGGGCCGCCGGCCGCCGAACCTGGTCAACCCGGAGGCGTGGCGCGCGGTCTGAGCGCGGCCGCCCGGTGGCGTGACGATCGACGACGTCGTCCGGCGACTGCCTGGGTGGGCGGGCGCCGCGTCGGTGCGGGTCACGCCGCTCGAGGGCGGCATCACCAACGAGAACCATCGGGTCGAGGTGGACGGCGAGGCGTTCGTGGTCCGCCTCGGCGGTCGGCAGGCGGAGCTGCTGGGCATCGACCGCCACCGCGAGGCCGCCGCGACCAGTGCCGCCGCGCGGCTCGGCGTGGGCCCCGAGGTGGTGTGGGCCCGTCCCGAGGAAGGCGTCCTGGTGACGCGGTTCGTGTCCGGTCGCGTGTTGACGCCGGCGGACCTCCACGATCCCGCCATCCTCGCCCGAGTGGTCCACGCCCTGGCACAGGTCCACGGCGGGCCGCCCATCGCCGGTCGCTTCTCGCCGTTCCGCACCGTCGAGGCCTACCGCGAGGTCGCGACGCGGCACGGCGTTGCCCTCCCGCCCGCCTTCGACGACTGGCTCGCCCTCGGCCATCGCATCGAGGCGGTCCTGCCACCGGGCGAGAGCGTCCCCTGCCACAACGATCTCCTGGCGGCGAACCTCATCGACGAGGGCAACCGGATCCGCATCCTGGACTGGGAGTACGCGGCCATGGGCGATCCGTTCTTCGACCTGGGCAACCTGGCGTCGAACGCGGAGCTCGGCCCCGCCGAGGAGCGCCGGCTTGTCGCGCTCTACGGCGGCCGGGACGCGGACGAGCCGGCCCTGACGCGGCTGGCGCTCATGCGGCTCGCCTCGGACCTTCGCGAGGCCATGTGGGGTCTCGTGCAGACCGGCATCTCCCGCCTGCCCTTCGACTTCGCCGGGTACGCGGCACGCCACTTCGCGCGGTTCGCGGCGCGGGCGGGAGCGGAGCTCGCCCGCTGAGCAGAGTTACACGGCGGGCTCGGCCGCCGCGGCGTGGGGTTCTCCCGGAGCCGTCCCCGGAGTTTGACGCGCCGCGGTCGGCTGTGTAGGATGCCACGGTGATGTTCCGCGCCGGACGGTTCTGGCTCGTCCTCCTCGTCCTCGTCGTGCTCGGGGGTGGCTTTCTCCTGTGGCGTCAGCGGCAGCCGGGCGTCTCGGTCAGCCTCGAGCCCGCGCCCGCCGCCCTGGGGCACCCCCAGCGGACGGTCACCGTGAAGCTCTCGGCACCCGCCGGGCCGCTGAGATCCGTCGAGGCGCGCGTGATCCAGGGGGGCGCCTCGCGAACGGTCCTGAGCGAGGAGTTCCCCGCGCCGGCGCCGCGGGAGGCGCAGAAATCACTCACGCTCGACGCCGGCGCGCTCGAGCTGAAGGAGGGGGCCGCCGAGCTCGTCGTCTTCGCCCGCGATGCCCTCTGGCGTCCCCGGCCCGACCCCGCGCCGCGCCTCGTCCACCGCTTCACGGTGGACCTCACGCCGCCGAAGGTCGAGCTGCGGGCGGCCACCGGCTACATCAAGCACGCGGGCGCCGGGATCGCGATCTACCGGGTGGAGGACGCGGCCCGCTCCGGCGTCCAGGTGGGAGACGCGTTCTTCCCGGGCGTGAGCGGGCTCGCGCAGGATGCCGCCGTGCACGTCGCGCTCTTCACGATCCCGTACAGCGGCGCCCAGACGCCGCCGTCCGTCGTCGCCGAGGACGAGGCGGGGAACCAGCGGCTCCTCGGCGTGCCGGTCACGTTCCTGCCGACGCGGTTCCCCAAGGACACGATCCAGCTCGGCGAGCCGTTCCTCAAGCGCAAGGTGCCGGAGCTCGCCCCGCAGACGCCCGGCACCGCGACGCTCGACCAGCTGGTCCAGGCCTTCCTCGCGGTGAACCGCGACGGCCGCAAGGCGAACGAGGCGAAGATCCGCGAGATCACGACCGGGGAGAGCGCGGCCCGGCCGCTCTGGCAGGGCGCCTTCCGGCAGCAGCCGAACACCAAAGTGTTCGCGAACTTTCCGGAGGCGCGCACCTACCAGGTGGACGGCCGCACGGTGGACCACCAGTGGCACCTCGGGATCGACCTGGCCTCGCGCAAGCAGAGCCCGGTGGAGGCGTCGAACGCGGGCCGGGTGGTCTTCGCGGGTCCGAACGGCATCTACGGCAACATGGTCGTCCTGGACCACGGCCTGCGGCTCTACACTCTCTATGCGCACCTCTCCGAGATCGCCGTGAAGGTGGGGCAGACGGTCGCCATGGGGGAGACGCTCGGACGCTCCGGCGAGACGGGACTCGCGGGCGGCGACCACCTGCACTTCGCCATGCTGATCCACGGGGTCTACACGACCCCGCTCGAGTGGTGGGACGACCACTGGCTCCGCGACCGGCTCGCCAAGCCGCTCGCCGAGGCCGGCATCGCCCTGGCCGGGATCACGGACAGCGCCCCGACGGCGACCGGGGGCCCCGTCCCGGCTCCCCCGCGCGCGCCGCGGGCCACCCAACGCGCGCCGCGGCGCTGACCCGTTTCCGTACAGGGAGAGCCCGGAGCGCGCGGGCCGGCACCCGACCGCGCGCTGAGGGGGGCGCCGCCGGATAGGTGTTCTCCCGCCCCGCGCGCGCCCTCCTGCCCTCCGAGCGCCGGCTCCGCCGGCGCCACCGAAGGGGGAGGAATCGGAGGGGGCCGTGGAGGCCCCCTCCGACAAACTCACCAGGGACGGGCCAGCCGCGCCTCGATGATCGCGGCCGCGGTCGCGCCGGCGACCGCGGCCAGGACGGCCAGGACCATGACCAGGCGGAGGGGCGGGCCGGCGCGCCGGGCCGGGCGCCGCAGCCCCAGCCAGCCGAGGAGCAGGCCGTAGACCATGAGGCCGAGCGCGAGCCCGAGGTACGCGAGCCCCAGCGACGTCACGCCGCCCATTGTCGGCGAACGAGCCGCGCGCCGCAAGCCGCCGACGCTCGGATTCCTTGGGCGTCGCCCGCTGCCGGGGCTACAATGAGCAGGACATGAGCGAGAGCGCCGGCCGCCCCGAAACCGTCATCGTCATGGCGCCCGATCTGGCGGCGTTCTACGAGTTCGTCAAGCCGCGCCAGGAGGCGAGCGGCCAGAGCATCGTCGTCCTCCTCGACCGCCGGCGCGGCGAGCGGCGCGCCCAGCCCCAGGCGATCTCCGCGGACCGCCGGGCGAGCGATCGCCGGGCCAATCCGGCCGAGGCCGCGCGCGCACTCATGTCGGTCCTGGGCTTCGCGGTCCTCCGCCGCCACGGCGACCGCTACACGGTCTAGCTTCGCCAGGGGCCTCGACCGCCCCTCCGAGTCCGTCGCCCCCCTGCCGGGCATTCAGCACGAGACCGGAATCGGCTAGAATTAGGGCAGGCCCGCTCCCGGAGGGCCCCGTGCAGTTGGTCTGTCGCTGCCTGCGCTGCGGTCACATCCACGTGGGAACGACCCCTCCCGAGCGCTGCCCTGGGTGCGGGGCACCCGGGGAGGAGTTCGAGGTGGTCGACGAGGACTGAGCCCGGCTGAGGCCCAGGCGGTGAGGCGCCCTCGCGGGCGGGGGAGGTGCGCTGATGGCGACCGTGACAGTCTCCCACGAGATCGGGTCCGGCGGCACCGAGATGGCCGCCGCGGTGGCCGACCGGCTCGGCTACCGATACGTCGATCAGGACATGATCAGCCAGGCGGCCCGCCAGTACGGCGTCGGCGAGGACAAGCTCACGCAGCTCGACGAGACCAAGCCGTCGCTTTTCGAGCGCTTCGACGTCGAGACCCGACAGTACATCACCGTGCTCCAGTCGGCCCTCCTCGACGTCGCGGAGCACGACAACGTCGTCATCATGGGTCGCGGCGGCCAGGTGCTCCTGCGCGGGATCTCGCACGTGCTGCGGGTGCGGGTGATGGCGCCGTTCGAGCTGCGCGTCAAGCGCGTGATGAAGAAGATGGCCGGGCAGATGGGCGAAAGCGTGGACGTCCGCACCACGGCGGAGATGGTCCGCCGGAACGACCGCGAGAAGGCCGGACGGATGCGGTACCTCTACGACGTGGACTGGGCGGACGCGGCGCTCTACGACCTGGTCGTCAACACGGAGAAGATCTCGAGCGACGCGGGGGTCGATTTGATCCTCAGCCTGCTGCGCCGACCGGAGCTGGCGCCGAGCGAGGCGTCACGGCAGGCCGTCCGGGACCGCGCGCTCGCCTCCCGCGTGCGCTGCGCCCTGCTCGCGCACCCCGAGACGCGGAAGTACCGCATCAACCGGGTCGACGCCGACCGGGGCGTGGTTCACATCGAAGGGACGGCCGCCCTGGAGAAAGCGACCGAGGTCGCGCGCACGGTGCCCGGCGTCGTGGACGTCAAGGCGCAGCTGCTCGAAGTGCCCCCTATCCCGCCGTTCGTGGCCTGAGGGCGGCCCTCACCTCACCTTGACGACCCGGCTCGCCAGCCCGAAGACGGCCAGCTCCTCGCTGCGCGCGTCGGCCGCCGCGTGCGTAGGGAACTGCCCGTACCGGATGTGGTAGATCACGGTCGGCCCGAGATCGTCGTCCACCCGCACCTGGTAGGCCCCCGCGCGGAGGGCCCGCGCGGACGCGATGGCCTCGCCGAGCGACGGCAGGCGGTCCAGCACGACCTCGGGCCCGTCCTCGCGGTCGACGGCCGAGCCGCGCCCCAGCTCGGCGGCGGCCCGGCGAGCGTCCGGGAGGGAGGCGAAGCCGATCACCGCCACCCGGTAGAGCCGGCGCATCTCCAGCTTCCGGAACCGGACCGTGGCGTAACCGAGGCGATGGAGCTGGTCCTCGACCCGATCGGCGGTCTCCGCCGAGAGGAAGGGGCCGGTCTCGAGCACGTACCGGTCCACGGGAGCCGACGGGGCCGGGACGGTCGCGGGCGCCGCGGCGGGTGGCGGGGCCGGCGGCGCCGGGGCGGGATCGGGCCGGACGGCCACCTCCCGGGGGGCGGGGGTCTCGGGGTTCGGCGTGGCCACGGCCGGCGACGGCGCGATCGTGACCGCGGTCGGGATCGGCGCCGTGATGCGTAGCGCGAGGTCCCACACGCCGTCGACCCGCCGCTCCAGGAGCCATGCGGTGACCACGACCATGAGGAGCACGCTGACGAGGCCGAGGGGGACGTGGGCGTAGCGGCGGAAAAAGTCGAGCATGGCCGGTCCGTCACGATGTTTAGGGGCGGCCGGCGGGAAGTCAAGGATATTCTGGGCGAGGCGCCCGAATGACGCGTATCCTGGCACGTTTCGCCGCCGGGGCGCTGCTGGCGGTCGCCGTGGGGCTGGGTGTGGGGCTCGGCATCCAGACCGCGGGCCTCCGCGTCCCCGGGCTCGCCCGCAGCGGGCAGCCTGCGGCGCCCGCCACGGCGGAGGAGATGCAGCGGGCCTTCGTCCGCGTCGCCGAGCGCGTCCGGCCGGCCGTCGTGAACATCGCCACCG
This sequence comes from Candidatus Rokuibacteriota bacterium, assembly GCA_044866005.1. Taxonomy (GTDB): domain Bacteria; phylum Methylomirabilota; class Methylomirabilia; order Rokubacteriales; family DASRDR01; genus JBIOTN01. Next base: position 32,807 of record JBIOTN010000110.1, read on the forward strand.
CGCACTTCCTGCGCCGCCAGCGGCCCCCCGGCACCGCTCCCTTTTCCGGCGATCCGAGCTTCAAGGAGTTCTACGACCGGTACTTCGGTCAGATGCCGCCGTCCGAGCGCGAGCGGGCCGGCGTCGGCTCGGGCGTCATCATCGACACGCACGGCCACATCCTCACCAACCTCCACGTGATCAAGGGCGCCGACGAGATCGTCGTCAGGCTCTTCGACAAGAAGGAGGTCAAGGGCAAGATCGTGGGCAGCGACACCAAGACCGACCTGGCCGTCATCCGCGTCCCCACCGTGGAGGGCGTCGTCGCCGCGCCGCTCGGGGATTCCGACCGGCTCCAGGTCGGCGAGTGGGCGATCGCCATCGGCAGCCCGTTCGGCCTCGAGCAGACCGTCACCGTCGGCGTGATCAGCGCCACCGGCCGCTCGGAGGTCGGGATCGTCCCGTACGAGAACTTCATCCAGACCGACGCCTCGATCAACCCGGGGAACTCGGGCGGACCGCTCCTCAACTTCCGTGGCGAGGTCATCGGCATCAACACCGCCATCGTCTCGACGGGCCAGGGCATCGGCTTCGCCATCCCCATCAACGTGGCGCAACGCGTGGCGACCGCGCTCGTGTCGAAGGGCCGCGTGGTGCGTGGCTGGCTCGGGGTCTCGCTGGAGCCCTTGACGAGGGAGCTGGCGCAGGCGCTCGGCGCCGCGAGCGATCGGGGCGCCGTGGTGGCCCGCGTGCTGCCGGGAAGCCCGGCGGAGAAGGCGGGCGTCCGCCAGAACGACGTGATCGTGAAGTTCGGCGACGTTCTCGTGGAGGACCGCGAGCACCTCCAGCGGCTCGTCCTCGACGCCCCGGTCGACAAGCCGGTCACCCTCCGTCTCCTCCGCGACCGCAAGGAGCTCTCGATGCCCGTCACGATCGCCGAGGCCCCGGCGGAGCGGCAGGCGCCCTCGTAGGCCGGGACGGAGACCCCGGCGCTCCGTGCTCTTCTCCTGGCGGCGGTTCCGGCAGCGCGTGACCGGGGTCCTTCACCTCGACGAGGAGCCATCGCGGCTGGCCGCGGGCATGGCCGTCGGCGTGTTCATCGGGATCACGCCGTTCTTCTTTCTCCACACCATCCTGGCGCTGGTCGTGGCGTTCGTGTTCCGGCTCAACAAGGCGGCCACGATCACGGGCGCGTGGATCAACCTCCCGTGGTTCGCGCCGTTCGTCTACGCGTTCTGCCTGGAGCTGGGGCGAGCCATGCTGAGCGGCGACTTCAGCGTCGTCTGGCGGATCGGGGAGCTCCCGGGGTTCGCGGCGGCGCTGATCCACACCAACCCGGTCGACCACGTGGGGTCGTTCTGGGACCTCCTCCTCAGGGCGATGTTCGAAGCGTCGCTGCCGCTCTTCGTCGGCACCACGGTGGTCGGCGTCGTCCTGGGCCTCGTGACCTATCTCGTGACGCTCGAGGCGGTGCGCGAGGTGCGCCGGCTGCGACGCCACCCCGCGGCGCCGATGCCGGAGGAGGCGAGCCGGCGCCACCATCCGGAAGAGCCGCTGCCATGATCTCGCCGTTCGGCTCCCTCCTCGACGACGTCGCCGTCATCCTGGGCGGCGCGCTGGGACTGGCCGAAGCCGGCGCGGCGTCGCTCGCCCGCGTGCTCACGATCGCCGCCACCGTCCTGCTCGGCTGGATCGCCTACCGGATCGTCACGGGCCTGATCCACCGCCTCCTCCGCCCGCTGGAAGGCGCCGCCGACTACCCGGTCCGCGTCCAGCGGGCCCGCACGCTCGACCCGCTCATGTCGAACGTCATACGCTACGTGGTCGCCTTCGTGGTCGGCATGGTGATCCTGCAGGAGCTCGGGATCGACGTGCGCGCGCTCATGGTCTCCGCCGGCGTGGTGGGGCTCGCGATCAGCCTGGGGGCGCAGGGGCTCATCAAGGACGTCCTCACCGGGTTCTTCCTCCTCTTCGAGGGCCTGCTGGTCGTCGGCGATGTGATCGAGGTGGGTCCCCACGTGGGGGTGGTGGAGTCGGTCGGCCTGCGCATCACGAAGATCCGCAAGTTCTCGGGCGAGCTTCGGATCGTGCCGAACAGCGAGCTGACCGCGTTCGGGCAACACACCGCCGGGTGGGCCCGCGCCGTGGTCGAGGTGCCCGTGCCGCGCGACCAGGACGTCAGCCAGGCCCTCGCCGTGCTGGAGAGCGTCGGCCGCGCCTACCGCGAGGCCCACCCCCAGCACGTGCTCGAGCCGCCCGTGGCCGAAGGGATCGTCCGGTTCGGCGACAGCGACCTCGTGCTCCGGCTCCACCTCCGGGTCGACGCGACGCAGAAGTCCGTGACGGAGCTCGAGCTCCGCCGCCGGGTCAAGGACGCGCTCGAGGCCGCCGAAATCTGGACCTTGCAACGAAAGAAGGAGTCTCAGGCATGACCGTGCGTACCGCCGTCTTTCCCGCGGCCGGGCTCGGAACCCGGTTCCTTCCTGCGACCAAGGCGCAGCCCAAGGAGATGCTCCCGCTCGTCGACAAGCCGATGATCCAGTACGTCGTGGAAGAGGCGGTCGCGGCCGGCCTGGACCGCCTCACCATCGTCACCGGCCGCGGCAAGCGCGCCATCGAGGACCACTTCGACGCGGCGGTGGAGCTCGAGTTCTACCTCCAGGAGCGGGGCAAGTGGGAGGAGCTGGCCCAGATCAAGACGATCTCGGACCTCGCCTCCGTCTCCTACATCCGGCAGAAGGAGCCGCTCGGACTCGGTCACGCCATCCTCTGCGCCCGCCCGCTCGTGGGGGACGAGCCGTTCGCGGTGTTCCTGGGCGACGACATCATCGTGGCGGACCCGCCCTGCATCTCCCAGCTCCTGGCCGTCCACGCGCAATACGGTGACCCGGTGCTCGCCGTGGAGCGCGTGCCGCGGAGCGAGCTCAGCCGCTACGGCGTCATCCGGGGGAGCGCGGTCGAGGAGAACGTGTACCTCGTCGACGACCTCGTCGAGAAACCGGGGCCGGAGGCGGCGCCCTCGGACCTCGCGATCATCGGGCGCTACGTCCTGACCCCCGACATCTTCCCCATCCTGGCCGAGACGCCGCCCGACCACCGCGGCGAGATCCAGGTCACCGACGCCCTCCGCCGGCTCCGCGCGCGGCGGCCGATCTATGCGGTCCGTTTCAGCGGCCGCCGCTTCGACACGGGAGAGAAGCTCGGGTTCCTGAAGGCGACCGTGGACATGGCGCTGGCGCGGCCCGACCTCGCGGACGCGTTCCGCGCATACCTGAAGACGCTCCTGTGAAAATCTTCGGACGGGGCCTCTACGGCCCCCTCCCATTCCTCCCCCAGGGTTGCGGCGGCCAAGCCGCCGCTCGGAGGGTAACCATAGGATGCCAGGGCCGGCACAGACCCCCTCTTGGTCCCGGACAGCCCCGCATTCGTCGTGACGGTAACCCCATGGTAGAATCAGGCTACGTTTCGCCCGGCACGACGAGAACTTCAGTGAACCCGAGCGCTTCTCCCGCACTCGGCTCCCGGCGCCGCCCTCCGTTCCCCGGCGGGGGCGACGGCCCGAGCGGGTCCGGGCGGGCCGCGCGCAGGGACGGCTGAGCGTGCCCGACAAGCTCCCGTTCCATCTCGCCGGCCAGGACGACATCAAGGCCGGCCGCGTCGCCGACGTCTACTTCAACCGCACGGTCCAGATCCTGCGAGCCCGTGGGGTCGAGACGCGCGCCAAGGCCGAGATTCGCGTGAAGAGCCTGCCGGCCGGCTGGGACTGGGGAATCCTGGCCGGGATCGAGGAGGCCGCCCACCTGCTGCAAGGCGTGCCGGTCGACGTGACCGCCATGGAAGAAGGGACGGTCTTCGGGCCCTACGACCCCGTCCTCACCATCGAGGGCGTCTACGTCGACTGGGCCGAGTACGAGACCGCCCTCCTCGGCCTCCTCTGCCAGGCCTCGGGCATCGCGACCAAGGCGGCGCGCTGCAAGAAGGCCGCAGGCGACCGGCAGGTCATCAGCTTCGGCGCCCGGCGCATGCACCCCGGCATCGCCCCCATGATCGAGCGCAACGCCTTCGTCGGCGGCTGCGACGGGGTGGCGGTGACGAAGGCCGCGGAGCTGATCGAAGCCGACCCGATGGGAACGATCCCGCACGCGCTCGTCCTCATGATCGGCGACACGGTGGAAGCCCTCCGCGCCTTCCACGAGGTGGTGGACCCGAAGGTGCGGCGCGTCGCGCTGATCGACACCCTGCAGGACGAGAAGTTCGAGGCGATCCGCGTGGCCGAGGCGCTCGGCCGCGACCTCTACGCCGTGCGCCTGGACACGCCCTCGTCGCGACGGGGCGACTTCTTCCGCATCCTCGAGGAGGTCCGCTGGGAGCTCGACTACCGGGGGTTCGGCCACGTGAAGCTGATCGCCTCGGGAGGCATCGACGAGTACGCGATCGCCCGGCTCAACCCGCTCGTGGACGCCTACGGGGTCGGCACGGCGATCGCGAACGCCCCGGTGCTGAACTTCGCCCTCGACATCATGGAGATCGCCGGGCGGCCCATGGCCAAGCGCGGGAAGCGGTCGGGGTCGAAGCTCGTCTACCGCTGCCGGGCGTGCTGGGAGACCGTCGTGGTGCCGGCCCACCAGCCTCGGGTCCGCTGCCACTGCGGCGGCGAATACGAGGCGCTGCTCAAACCGCTGATCGCGAACGGCCGCCTCGTCCGCGACCTGCCGCCGCCCCGGACGGTCCGGGACCACGTCCTCGAGCAACTCCGACGCGTCACGCTGGACGTCGCGCCGGACAGGCCGGGCCGGGGCGACTACTGAGCCCGCGGCGGCCGGCCCCGGGCGCCCGGGACCGGGCCGCGGCGGCGAACGTCACTCAGACCCGGCGCGGACGACGTCGAGTCGGGCCGCGTTCTCGCGCTCCCAGTCGCGACGCTTGCTCGCGAGCGCGTAGTCCTCGATGAGCTCCCGGAGCTCCGCCGCGCGCTCCACGCGGTTCCACCGGACGGCCCGGTAGAACCGGACCCCCAGCTGCCCGAGCGTCCGATCCATCCGGACGCCGTAGCGCTTCCGCACCTCACCCACCGCGCACGTGGCCCAGTTGGCGGCCAGCTCGCGGTCCTCCGAGGTGAACCTCGGCCACGAAATCAGGCCGAACAGTGACTGGCCCTTCGCCTCCTCGATTCGCTTGGCCCATCCACTCATGCCCGCCGTCCTCGCCGGTGCCTCCGGCGCGTCCGCGTGGTTCTGGTATCGGGGACGAACCCGTCCCCCGGTTGCGTCCGATGCAATTCGGATTCCGGCGGGCGGCGGCCCCGGGCAGACGTGGTGCCCGGCGGCGGGCTCCATGCGTCCGGGGGCTCTGTGCTACTGTAGGGAAGCCCGTGGGTCACGAGGGCCGCGTCCGTCCGCCTCGGCGCTCCCGGCCGGCTCCGGTCGCTGATCTCCGCGTCCGGGTGGGCGAAATTACGCCCGGCGTGCCAGATCTTCACGCCGCCGGGCGTCGGGTCCTCCGGCGTCTCCCCTGACCCCGCGCGTGCGCACATGGCATCGCCTCGGGAACGCATCCTTCACGACATCGTCACCGCCAAGGGGGAGGCCGTGGCCGGCCGGCAGCGGGCCGTGCCCCGCGCCGCGCTCGAGGCGCGGGCGGCGGCCCTTCCGGCCCCCCGGGACCTGGCCGCGGCGCTGACGCCGCGGCCCCCCGCGCGCGTCCGTCTCCTCGCCGAGCTCAAGCGGGCCTCCCCCGTCGCCGGCGTGCTGGCGCGCGACTTCGACCCCGTCTCGCGGGCGCCCGACTACGTGCGCGCGGGCGCCGCGGCGCTGTCGGTGCTGACCGATCCCCACTTCCAGGGCACGCTCGCCGACCTCGCCACGGTGCGCGCGAGCGTGGACCGCCCGATCCTCCAGAAGGACTTCGTGCTGGACGAGTACCAGCTCTGGGAGGCGCGGGCGCACGGGGCGGACGGCGTGCTCCTCATCGTCGCGATCCTCGACCGCAGCCGGCTCGCCGACCTCCATCAGGCCGCCAAAGGGCTCGGGCTGAGCGTCCTCGTGGAGGTCCACGACGAGCCGGAGCTCGACGTGGCGGCCGAGCTCGGCGCCGGGTTGATCGGGATCAACAACCGCGACCTCCGCACCTTCCGCACCGACCTTGCCGTCACGGAGCGACTCGCCCCCCGTGCGCCGGCCGGCACGTGCGTGGTGGCGGAGAGCGGGATCGCCACGGGCGCGGACGTCGCGCGGGTCGTGGCGGCGGGAGCCCACGCGATCCTCGTGGGCGAGGCGCTCTCCCGGAGCGGCGACCCGGCCGCGAAGGCGCGCGAGCTCACCGCCGCCGTCTGACCAGACGGGTCGGCCGAACCGCCATGCGGATCAAGATCTGCGGGATCACGAGCCTCGACGACGCGCTCCTGGCCGCGGACGCCGGCGCGGATGCGCTCGGCTTCATCTTCGTCGAAGGCACCCCGCGCTACGTGACGCCGGCCCGCGCCGCCGGGATCATCGCGGCGCTGCCGCCGTTCGTCGCGCCGGTCGGCGTCTTCTGGGACCACGCCCCGGCGCACGTCGAGGCCGTGGCGGCGGAGTGTCGCCTCGCGGCGGTCCAGCTCCACGGTGCCGAGCCGCCGGAGGTCGTCGCGGCCCTCCCCCTGCCCGTGCTGAAGACCCTGAAGGTCGCGGCCGCCGACGACCTCGCCCCGCTGGACCGGTACAAGCCGGCGGCCTTCCTCCTCGACAGCCCCGCGCGCTGGAGCGAGGGCCAGGCGCGCACGCCGATCCCCTGGAGCCTCGCGCGCGAAGCCGGGCGCCGCGCCCGGATCATCCTCTCCGCCGGGCTCACCCCCGAGACCGTCGCGGAGGCGGTGCGCGTGGCCCGGCCCTTCGGCGTCGACGTCAACTCGGGCGTCGAGGCCGCGCCCGGCCGGAAGGATCCGGACAGGCTCCGCCGCTTCATCGAGGCGGCGCGGGCCGCGGCGGCGCGCCTCGCCGAGGCGCCGCCCGAGCGCCGCCGTGGGTAAGCGGCCCCGACTCCCGGACCGCGGCGGGCACTTCGGGCGCTTCGGCGGCCGGTACGCGCCGGAGACCCTGATGACGCCGCTTCTCGAGCTGGAGGCGGCGTACCGCGAGGCCCGCGGCGATCCGCGCTTCCGGGGACGGCTCCGCGATCTCCTGACCCGGTACGTGGGCCGGCCGACGCCGCTGACCTTCGCCCCGCGGCTCTCGGAGCACGCCGGCGGCGCGCGCATCTACCTCAAGCGCGAGGACCTCTGTCACACCGGCGCCCACAAGATCAACAACACGCTCGGCCAGGGCCTGCTCGCCCACCGCATGGGGAAGCCGCGGATCATCGCCGAGACCGGGGCCGGGCAGCACGGGGTCGCCACCGCGACCGTCGCCGCCCTGCTGGGGCTCCAGTGCGAGGTCTACATGGGCGAGGAGGACATGGCGCGGCAGGCGCTCAACGTCTTCCGCATGGAGCTGCTCGGCGGGCGTGTCATCCCCGTCGGCGCCGGCAGTCGCACGCTCAAGGACGCGATGAACGAGGCCTTGCGGGACTGGGTGACGAACGTCCACACGACCTACTACTGCATCGGCTCGACCGCCGGTCCGCACCCCTATCCCGTGATGGTGCGGGACTTCCAGGCGGTGATCGGCCGCGAGGTGCGCCGCCAGCTCGAGGGCGGCCCGCCCGACGTCCTGGTGGCGTGCGTGGGCGGCGGCTCCAACGCGCTGGGGCTCTTCCACCCTTTCCTCGACGACGCCGCGGTCCGGTTGATCGGCGTCGAAGCGGCGGGCGACGGCCTCGAGACCGGGCGTCACGCGGCGCCGCTCTCGGCCGGGACGCCGGGCATCCTCCACGGGAGCCTCTCCTTCCTCCTCCAGGACGAGGACGGGCAGGTGCGTCCCGCCCACTCGATCTCCGCCGGCCTCGACTATCCGGGGGTGGGGCCGGAGCACGCCTGGCTCAAGGAGACGGGCCGGGCGGAGTACGTCGCCGTCACCGACCAGGAGGCGCTCCAGGCCTTCGGCCTGCTGGCGCGGCTCGAGGGGATCATCCCCGCGCTCGAGTCCGCGCACGCCGTGGCGCACGCCCTCCGCGTCGCGCCGACCCTCCCCCGGGACGCGCGCATCGTCGTCGGCCTCTCGGGGCGGGGCGACAAGGACGTCGACACGATCCGGAGCCGACGTCGAGATCAGGCCGGCAGGGCATGATCGGCTCACGGATCGACGCGGTCTTCGCCGAGCTTCGCGCCCGAGGGGCGCGGGCCCTGATCCCCTACTTCACGGCGGGCGACCCGAGTCTCGAGGTGACTCGCCTCCTCGTCGAGGAAGCGGCCGCTCGCGGCGCCGATCTGATCGAGCTCGGCCTGCCGTTCTCGGATCCGCTCGCCGACGGTCCCACGATCCAGCGCGCCGGGAGCCGGGCCCTGGCCGGCGGCGTGAGCCTGGCGAAGCTCTTGCCGGTCGTCGCGGCGCTCCGGGGGCAGGTGCCGGCGCCGCTCGTCCTCATGACGTATCTCAACCCGCTCCACCGCTACGGGCTCGAGGCGGCGGCGCGAGAGCTGGCGGCGGCCGGCTTCGCCGGCCTCATCGTGCCCGACGTGCCGCCCGAGGAGAGCGGACCCCTCGACCGGGCGGCGCGCGCCGCCGGGCTCGACCTCGTCTTCCTCGCCGCCCCGACGAGCGGGCCGGAGCGCCTCCGCCGGATCGCGCGCCAGAGCCGGGGGTTCGTCTACCTGGTCGCGCTGACCGGGATCACCGGCGAGCGCCCGGAGCTCCCGCCGGACCTCGTCGCGCTCGTCCGGGATCTCCGCGCCGTGACCACCAAGCCGATCTGCGTCGGGTTCGGCATCTCCACCCCCGCCCAGGTCGCGGAGGTCGTCCGCTGCGCCGACGGCGCCATCGTGGGCAGTGCCATCGTCCGCATGGTGGAGAACCTCCAGGGCGACCCGGCGCTCGTGCGCAAGGTCGGCGACTTCGTCGCCGCCCTCAAGGCCGCGACCGTCCCGGCGCCGGGCGCATCCGGGTAGAATCTGACCAATGGCAAGAGACGATCGCTTGCCCATGAGGCCGACGGCGTTCCCGCGGACCGGTGTCCCGGGGGGAGGCAGGCCCGAGCCGCTCGCCGAACGGCGAGTGGCCCGGCTTCGCCGGCCT
>JBIOTN010000111.1:0-25754 GCA_044866005.1 Candidatus Rokuibacteriota bacterium
GGTCAGGGGTGGATCAGCACCTTGAGCGCCTCGCCGCGACTCATCAGGGCCAGGGCTTCGGGCACGGCCTCGAGGCCCATCGCGTGCGTGACGAGCGGCGTGGGGTCGACGTCGCCCTCGACCAGCAACCGGACGGCCCGCCGGATGAGGGCCGGGGTATGGTGGAACACGCCGAGCAGGCGGAGCTCCTCGTAGTGGAGCCGCCGCGTGTCGACCCGGATGGTCGTCCCTGGAGCGCAGCCGCCGAAGAAGACGACGGTCCCCCCCTTGTCCACCGCCGCCACCCCCTGCTCCCAGACCTCCGGCCGCCCGGTCGCGTCGATCGCGCAGCGCACGCTGCCACCGGCCGCGGCGCGGATGGCGCCCACCGGGTCGAGCGTCCGCGTGACGTCGACGCAGGCGGCAAAGCCGAGCCTCGCGGCGATGTCGAACCGTGGCCCGGCCTTGCCCGCGACGACGACGCGGGCGCCGGCGGCCTGGGCGAGCAGCGCGAGCAGCAGTCCGAGCGGCCCGTGGCCGAGGACGGCCACGGAATCGCCCGGCTCGATCGCGGCCCGGTCGATCGCGTGGAGGCAGCACGCCACCGGCTCCACGAACGCCACCCGGCCCGCGGGCACGTGCCGCGGGACCGACACCAGGTTCCGGACCACCACGCGCGCCGGCAGGACGATGTACTCGGCATAGGCGCCGTTGACGAAGAGCAGGTCGTCGCAGAGGTTCGCCTGCCCCCGCGCGCAGGCCGGGCAGCCGTCGCAGGGCGCGGAGTTCGCGGCCACCGCGCGCTCGCCCACGCGGAAGCCGTCCACCCCGGCGCCCAGCGCCGTCACGATGCCCGCGAACTCGTGACCGAAGACGGTCGGCACCTTCGGGATCATCACGGGGTGACCGCGCCGTAGCGTCTTCACGTCGGTCCCGCAGGTGAGCGCGGCCTCGATCCGCACGAGCACCTCGCCCGGGCCCGGCTCCGGGACGCGGACCTCCTCGTAGCGGAGCTCGCCGGGGCCGTAGAAGACCTGGGCCCTCATCGCTCCACCCCCGCCGCGCCGGCGACCTCGACGTAGACCTTCAGCGCCTCGCGGCGCTCCATCAGACGCGCCGCCTCGTCGAGCCGCTCGAGCGGCAAGCGGTGCGAGCAGAGCTCGGCCAGGCGGATCGCGCCCGTGACGACGAGCCCGAATGCCTCGGCCAGGTCGGCCGGCGAGGAGGAATAGGTCGCCGTGAGGGTGAGCTCCCGGTGGTAGATCTCACCGACCGGCAGCGGCCCCTCGCCGTCACCGACGAAGAGGTGAACGGCCCCGCCGTCCCGGGCCCATGCGAGGGCCTGACGGACGAGGGCCGGCGCGCCGGCCGTGAGGATGACGCAGTCGGCGCCCCTCCCGTCGCTGGCGGCCGCCCGCGCGGCGGCCACGCCCTCCGGCGCGGCGGCGGTGGCCCCCAGCGCGCCGGCCAGCTCGCGGCGCGCGGCCAGGAGATCCGTCCCGACCACCCGCGCGCCGGCGCGGCCCGCGAGCTGCACGAGGAGCCCGCCGATCGCGCCCAGCCCCACCACGAGCACGGTGTCGCCGGGCCCCACCCCGCTGCGCCGGATCGCGCGCAGGCAGCAGGCGAGCGGCTCCGTGAACGCCGCGACGGCGTCGGGGATCCCGGCCGGCACGTGGAACGTGGCGTGGGCGACGTTCGCGGGCGGGACGCGCACGTACTCGGCGAACCCACCCGGATCGAGGCTCGACTCCCGGAACGTCCGGCACATGGAGGAGCTGCCTCGCCGGCAGTAGTGACAGGCGAAACAGGGGACGTGGTGGGCGACCACGACGCGGTCGGCGGGGGCGAAGCCCGTGACGCCGTCGCCGACGCCCACGACGTCGCCGACGACCTCGTGGCCGAGCACGGTGGGCAGGCGGCTCGGCGACCGGAGCTTGGCGAGGTCCGAGCCGCACAGCCCGCAGCCCCGCACCCGCACGAGGAGCTCTCCGGGACCGATGCTCGGGGTCGGACGCTCTTCCAGGCGGATCACCCCCGGCGCGGTGGTGACCGCCGTCCTCATGCGGGAAGCTGTGCCCGGAGGTAGACGCCCAGCGCGAGGGCGAGCTTGCGGGGAGCCGAGAGGCTGACGCGGCGATCGAACACGCGGAAACGCCGCCCCTCGATCGTGCGCAGGAGGGCGTGGTAGATCTGCCCCATGATCTCGGCCGCGACGAGCCGGCGGCGGTCCGCCCGCGGGAGCGCCGCCCGCGCGGCCCGGTAGTACGCGTGGGTCCGATCCGCCTGGAAGCGCATCAGCTCGAGATACGCCTTCGTGTACCGGCCACGGAGCAGCTCCTCCTCCGGATACCCGAAGCGCCGCAGCTCGTCCAGCGGGAGGTAGATGCGGCCGCGCTCGGCGTCCACCTTGAGGTCGCGGAGGATGTTCGTGAGCTGGAGCGCCACGCCGAGGTTCACCGCGTAGTCCCGCGCCCGGAGGTCCGTGTAGCCGAAGATCTCGATGCACGCCAGCCCGACCGCCGACGCGACCCGGTAGCAGTACTCGGACAGCTCCTCGAAGCTCGCGTAGCGGCGCTTCTCGATGTCCATCTCGACGCCGTCGAGAACCGCCTCCAGGTGCTCGTGACGAATGGGAAAGGCCCGGACGACCTCGGCGAGCTGCCCGGCGATCGGCTGCGTCGGGTGCCCCGCGTAGGCCCGCCGCAGCTCGGCACGCCATTCGGCGAGGATGCGGCGCTGATCGCTCGGGCTCCCGCCGCCCTGGTCGACGGCGTCGTCGACCGTGCGGCAGAACGCGTAGAGCGCGTACATCGCCTCGCGTTTTCGGCGGGGAAGGAAGAGAAACGAATAGTAGAAGTTCGACCCGCTGCGGCGGGTCAGTGTGGCGACGAGGTCGGCTGAGTTCATGCTGGCTCGGGACCTCGCGACGGGGAGCTGCTTCGGCGCCGCGGCTGCTTATTATACACTGCGTCGATCGGGCCGGCCGGGGACCCCGGGGCGTCGGCCCGCGCCACGCGGGATCACGGCGCCCGCCCGCACCCGGCTCCGGCCGGTCGGTCCCCGGCGCACGCATCCCCCCGGACGTTCCACCACGTCCAGGCGCCGTCCTCCCGGCCGTCCCGGTACTCGCCTTCCCGCTCCTTCCGGCCGCTCGGGTACCAGGAGGTCCACCGGCCCTGCCGGAGGCCCTCGCGATACTCGCCCTCGTCGAGCGTCGCGCCGTTGGCGTGCCAGCGCGTCCACCGGCCCTCAGCCTTCCCGCCGCGAAACTCGCCCGCTTCCTTGGGGAGGCCGTTTTCGTGCCAGAAGACCCAGCGGCCGGCCTTCGCCCCTCCGGCGAACGCCCCGTCGATCTTCTTGCCTCCCCCCGGGTACCAGGCGCGGTACGGACCTTCTCGGATCGGCCCCCCGGCCCGGTCCCGCGCCGCGCACCACGCCTCGCGGCCGGCCGGTGAGGTCGCCTCGACCAGCTCCGTCCCCCCTGGGCACGCCAGGGCCGGACGACGGGCCAGGAGCGACGTGAGGCCGGCGACGGCGCCGACGACGGCGAGGCCCACCAGGACGCCGCGCCAGGGCCCGCCGGCACGGCGGCGAGAGCGAGCTGTCGGCTCGCCGTGCGGCCCACGGAGGGGCGCCGCGCTCCGGGCCTCGGTCACCGCGCCGGCGTCCGTCACGCCGGCCTCCGCCGCGCCGGCCGCCCCGCCGTCGGGCGCGCGGCGTATCCGTGGGCCCAGAACCAGTCCACGGCGTCCCGGAGCGCGCGGTCCACGGGGGTCTGCGGGAGCCCGAGCTCCCGTATCGCCTTGGCGGGATCGAAGAACATGCGCTTGCCGGCCATCCGCACCGCCGTGCGGGATGCCAGGGGCGGGCGCCGGGTCACGCGCGAGACCGCTTCGAGCGCGGCCGCGATCCCGAGCGCCGCGCCGTACGGCAACCGCCACCGCGGCGCCGCGATTCCCGTGTACGCCGCGAGCTGCTCGAAGATCTGGCGCAGCTCGAGGTTCCCGGCGGCGTTCCCGAGGATGTAGCGCTCGCCCACCCGGCCGCGCTCGGCCGCCAGGATGTGGCCGCGGGCCACGTCGCGAACGTGCACCAGGTTCAGGCCCGTGTCGAGATACGCGAACATGCGACGGCGCAGGTAATCCACGAGCATCTTGCCCGTGGGGGTCGGCTTCCAGTCCCAGGGCCCGATCGGCGCCGACGGGTTGACGATGACGACCGGCACGCCTCGCGCGGCGGCGGCCTCCGCCTCCCGCTCGGCGAGGAATTTCGACCGCTTGTAGTCCCCCACCATGGCCTCGAGCGTGACCGGGGTCGCCTCGGTGCCGGGCGCCCCGTCCGGCGACAGCCCGAGCGTGCCGACGCTCGAGGTGTAGACGATCCGTGACACGCCAGCCGCCTCCGCGGCGGCGAGGAGCGCCCGCGTGCCGGCCACGTTGACCCGGTAGAGCAGGGCCGGGTCGGGCGCCCAGAGCCGGTAATCGGCCGCCACGTGGTAGAGAAGGCGCACGTCGGCCACCGCGGCGGCGAGCGAGGCCGGGTCCAGGAGGTCGCCGACCACCATCTCCACGGGCAGGTCGGCCAGCGCGCGGCGGTCGCTTTGCGGACGGACGAGGACCCGGACCCTCGCGCCGGCCAGGACGAGCTCGTGGACGAGATTCGCCCCGATGAAGCCGGTCCCGCCCGTCACCAACACCCTCACGCCGCGCCTCCGGTGCAGCCCGCGCCGGGCCGAGACCCCAGCAGCCCTCGGCAGGGCCGAGCCGGACTCCGGGATTCGACCCTGTGCCGGGGGGAGGCAGGCCCGATGCGTTCGCCGAAGGGCGAACGCCGCGGCTTCGCCGCGAGGGCCGTCGGAAGGGGGGCGAAGCCCCCCTCCGAGAGAGATCGGGACGGCGTCAAAAGGGGTAGTCCAGGCCCACGAAGATGGCCGGCCCCTCGCGGCTCACCCCGACCTCGATGTGTCCGACCACGCTCGGCGGCGCGATGCCGCGAAAGCCGATCCCGGGCGTGACCTCGAACCCCCGGTCCACGAACTGGTCGACCGTGTTGAACACCTTGCCCACGTCCACGAACGGGGCCGCCTCGAAATCGGCCGTCACGCCGAAGACGTGCAGCCGGAGCACGCGCACCCGCGTTTCGAGGTTGAGCAGCACGCGGGCGTCGCCGAAGAACCGGTTCTGGCTGAAGCCCCGGAGCGTCGTGGCCCCGCCGAGGGACGGCCGCACCTGGAACGGTGTGTCCGAGTCGCCGGTCAGCGCCTCCACCAGGCCACGCGAGACGACGGTCACGCGCTCCGTGAAGAGCGGACGGAGGTACACGACCTCCGCACCCGACTTGACGTAGTCACTGCCGCTCCCGAGCACCTCCGAGGAGGCCTCGCCGAACACGCTCAGCAGGAGCCCGCGGCTCGGCGTGCTGAGCGAGTCGCGGTCGTCATACGTCAGGGCCACCCGCTGCGCGTGCACGGTCGCGCCCCGCACTCCCGGCAGGTCCCGGAACCGATCTCCGGTGAACGGCAGCCTCGGCACGCCGCCGCGCGAGACCTCGAAGCGCTGGACGGCCTCGCCGAGGGAGAGCCGCGCCGTCGGCGTGATGTTCACGCCGAAGGTCGCGTACAGCCCCGTGACCTCGAGCGTCATGTTCGTCTCGTTCTCCTTCTTCGACTCGGGACCGAGGCCGAAGAAGCGGATCGCGGCGTCACGGTCGTGCAAGAACTGGGTGTCCACGTGGAAGCGCTCGGCGAAGAGGCCGAGGTTCCGGTAGTGGAGATCGAGCTTCCGCTCGATCCGCTGCGAGTACCCCGCCACCACGTCCACCCGCTCGGCCGCGCTGGGGTAGCCGAAGTAGCGGAAGGTCCCGGTCACACCCCGGATCTCGTTGTAGGTCACCGAGGGCGCGATGATCGAGCGGACGTGGTCGGCCTCGTCGCGAAAGAGGAAGACGGGCAGGAGCCCGTAGGTCTCGCCCGCGTTCGGATCCGTGTCGAAGGCCGGCAGCGGGATGAACGAGACCTCGGCGGCCGCCGTGAGCGGCTGCCACGCGACGAGTCCGAACAGGAGGACAGCCAGACGCCTCAGGGCCGGAGCCCGATGAAGACGGTGAGGAAGCGCGCGAGCCGGTCGAGCGCCAGGCGCGAGCGCCGGCGCAGTCGCCAGGCGGCGGCGAGGAGCGCGGGCCGCCCGACCCAGGCGAGCGCGGCGCCCGGTCGCGTGCGCCCGTCGGCCGCGACGGCCCGGAGCAGCGCGGGCGGCAGCGCGTCCTCGGGTCCGTCGGCGACCGCGCGCACCGCGAGGGCCGGAACCCCCGCGGCCGCGGCCCAGGCGAGGACGAGCGCGCTCTCCATGTCCACGGCGAGGGCGCCCTGCGTGCGCCAGCAGTCGGCCTTGGCCGCGGGCGTCGCCACGACGCCGGGGACGGTGAGCAGCCGGCCGGCCCGGTAGGGGAGGCCGGCGAGCGCCAGGGCCCGGACGGCCCGTGCGGCCGTCGCCGCAGGCGGCGTGAGCCACGTGCCCGCCGCCGTCGGACCCACCGGATCGCCGAGCACGATCTCGCCCGGCACGAGGTCGGGCGCGCACCCGCCGGCCAGGCCCGTGACCAGGATCTCCCGCGGCCGGATCGTGGCGAGCCAGGGCAGGATCCGGGGGAAGTTCGCCGAGCCCGGCCCGACGGTACGGAACACCACGTCCGACGCGGCCGGCGCGTCCGGCGGGCGCCGGAGCGCACGGGCAAGGCTGCGCGCTTCGAACTGCACCGCCACGAGGACGAGCAGAGGCCGGCCGGCGCTCTCCACGGCGAGGGTCGCCCCGCGTTGCCGGTCGGCGTCCTGTCCGGCCACCGTGGGTTCAGCCGGCCTTCGGCTGGGCACCGCCCGCGGCGGCCGACCCAGCCCGTTCTCTCTCCCTCCGTTCGAGCCAGGCGGCGTACGACGAGCCCGCCGCCGGGTCACGGCCGGTGAACTTGACGTTCCGGATCTCCGCGTAGCGGATCGTGAAGGGGCCCGCGCCCGTGGCATCGAAGACCTGGACGAACGGATCGGGGACGTCGCCGTTCCGGTTGAAGAGGTAGCCTTCGATCTCGGTGCCGTCGGTCGTCACCACGGTCGTGTTGCCCCGGTAGTCGAAGGCCAGGTCGATCACGCGGGCGAGGGTGAGGTCGCCGCCGATCTCCGGCACCCACCCTTCCAGATTCTCCGGCACCCGCCCGTCTTCCGCCACGACGGCCTGCCCTACGCCACCATCACGCAAGTATGGGATGGGCCGGGCCGAGACGCGAGCAGATCAAGGACGCAGGCCCGACGCGCACCGAGGCGTATGCCGGCCCCCCCACCCAGCCCTGTGAGGAGGGCCGCCGACGACCGAGGACGCCGGGATGCGACGGTTATCGGCCCGGCGGTTAGAGGCGGCCGGAGACGGTCGCCCACACCGTATCCCTGAACCCCTTCCACGTCGTGAAGGTCTCGTTCACCGCGGTCGGCTCGAAGCCGCAATGGACCATGCAGTCGCGGCACTTCGGGTTACCGCTCTTCCGGCCGTAGCTCTCCCAGCGCGTGGTGGCGAGCAGCTCGGCGAAGCTCGCGGCGTAGCCTTCCTGCAGGAGATAGCACGGCCGCTGCCACCCGAAGACGTTGAAGGTCGGGTTTCCCCACGGCGTGCACTCGTAGTCCCGCTTGCCGGCGAGGAATTGCAGGAAGAGCGGCGACTGGTTGAACCTCCAGCGCCGGTTCGGCCGCTCCAGGATCTGCGCGAAGAGCCGCTGGGTCTTTCGCGTCGCCAGGAAGTGCTCCTGGTCGGGAGCCTTGGCGTAGCTGTAGCCGGGCGAGACCATCATCCCCTCGACGCCGAGGTCCGTCATCGCGTCGAAGAACTCGCGAACGCGCGGCGGCGACGCGCCCTCGAAGAGGGTCGTGTTGGTGGTGACCCGGAAGCCGCGGCGCAACGCCTCGCGGATCCCCTCCACTGCCCGGTCGTAAACCCCCTCGCGGCACACGGCCTCGTCGTGCTCCTCGCGCAACCCGTCCATGTGGACGCTGAAGCTCAGGTACTTCGACGGGGTGAAGACCCCCGCCTCGAGCTTCTCCTTCAGGAGGAGCGCGTTCGTGCAGAGGTAGACGTACTTCTTGCGCCGGATCAGCTCGTCGATGAGCCGCCCGATCTCCGGGTACATGAGCGGCTCACCGCCCGGGACCGAGACGATCGGCGCGCCACACTCCTCGACCGCCTGCAGGCACGCCTCGACCGAAAGGTGCTTTTTGAGGATCTGCGGCGGGTACTGGATCTTGCCGCACCCGGCGCAGGCGAGGTTGCAGCGGAACAAGGGCTCGAGCATCAACACGAGAGGGTAGCGCGTTCGGCCCCGGAGTCGCTGTCTCACGACATACGAGGCGACGGCCCACATCTGGGACAGCGGTACGCTCACGACGAGGCCCCTATTTCGTCAGGCCGGCTCGCCCGCCTGACGGGCGCGGATGAACGTGCGGATGAAGACGCGTGTTTCGACGAGGCACAGAATACCACGACCGCCGCCAGCGGCATCTGCCAGGCGAGGCCGGCCCAGAAGAGGGCCGGCTCCGCCACCGCCGCGGTGACCGCCAGGTTGAAGGCCAGGATCGCGTGGTAGAGCGCGAGCGAGTAGAGCGGGCGACCCGGAAGCCGCGCCGCCCAGCGCGGCGGCCGTCCGCCCACGCGGTCGCCCCACACGAGCCAGGCGACGGCGATGAGCGTGCCGACGATGGCCCAGCCGCCGAAGTTCGCGATCGGCACCCCGAAGTACGCGCCGGGCTCGGGGTAGTAGAAGATGCGCCCCAGGAACCACCGGTCCCCGCGCACGGCGAGCGGGTCGATGACGAGGTCGAGCCACGTCATGAGGACTCCCGCGAGCACCGCCAGCGCGCCCCTGCGCCCCGCCCCGCCGCGTCCCGTGGCGGGCCCGGGGGCGCCGCCCGGCGTGAGGAGGAAGCGGGCGAGGCCGAGGCTCGCGTACGAGAGGAACACGAAGGAGAGCGGGTCGAAGAACGGCACGTTGCCGAGGTAGAGCTCCGCACCCCGCGTCGCCCCGGTATAGTGGTAGAGGCCGAACGGCACGCCGATGCGGGTGGAGGCGAACTCGGCGGTGAAGGCGAGCGAGCCGGCCAGGGCGGCGAACGCCGCGGCCCGACGCCAGCCCCACTCGGCCGTCGCGGCGACGGCGTAGACGGCGAGGAAGCCGAACACGTAGGGGCGCAGGTGTACGCTCCCCACCAGCAGACGGCCGAGCTCGGGCGCCATCCCGACGGAGGATACCGTCGCGCGGCGCCGGAGACAAGCCGCTGGCCCCTCTGTCGCCTCGTGGGCCGGACGACGATGCCGGATCCGCTCCGTCGGAACCGCCGCGGAAGGCGCCCCACTTTCTCGCCCCTCCGCGCCGTGTTACACTACGACCCGGTTCGGATCGAGAAGCGCTGCATGCTCCAAACGACCGTCGACGCCGCGATCCAACGCTCGCAGGACCATCTCCTCTCCCTCCAGGCTCCGGCCGGCTTCTGGCTCGGGGAGCTGGAAGCGGACACGACCATCACCGCGGAGTACCTCCTGCTCCGGCACCTACTGGGAACCCCCGACCCGACCCTCCAGGCCAAGGCGGTGCGCTACCTGCGCGAACGGCAGGGCGGGGACGGCGCGTGGAGCCTCTTCGAGGGCGGCGGCGGGGATCTGTCGGCCAGCATCAAGGCGTACTTCGCGATGAAGATGGCCGGCGTCCCGTCGGCCGACGGCGCGATGGCGCGCGCTCGCGAGTGGATCCGCGCGCACGGCGGCCCGGTGCAGGCGAACGTCTTCACCAAGATCACGCTGGCGCTCTTCGGTCAGTATCCGTGGGGCGGCATCCCGGCGATGCCGGTCGAGATCATGCTCCTGCCCCGCTGGTCCTACTTCAACATCTACGCCATCTCGTACTGGTCACGGACGGTCATCGTCCCCCTCCTCGTCGTCATGGACCGCCGTCCGGTGCACGCCCTGCCCCACGAGGCCGGGCTCGCCGAGCTGTGGGCCCATCACCTCCACCTGGAGGACCCCGCCTACGCGCGCCAGGGCTGGCTGTCCTGGAAGAACGTCTTCATCGGGATCGACGGGTTCGTCAAGGCCTGGGAAGGCTACGGCCCCCGCCCCCTGCGCGCCCGCGCCATCCGGGCGGCCCACGACTGGCTCGTGCCGCGCCTCGGCGTGGCCGGGGGGCTCGGCGGCATCTACCCCGCGATGACGAACGCCGTGCTCGCCCTTCGGCTCCTCGGGTATTCGGACGACCACCCGCTCGTGGCCGGGCAGCTCAAGGAGCTCGAAGCGCTCGGCCTCGAGGAGTCCGACCGCTTCCACGTCCAGCCCTGCGTCTCGCCCGTGTGGGACACCGCGCTTGCCGTGAACGCCCTCCGCGCCTCGGGGCTGCCGCCCGGGCATCCGGCGCTCCTGCGCGCCGCCGACTGGCTGCTCGACCGGCAGATCCCGGAGCCGGGCGACTGGGCCATGCGGCGGCCCGGGCTCGCCCCCGGCGGGTGGCCGTTCCAGTTCGCCAACGACTTCTACCCCGACCTGGACGACACCGCGATGGTCGTGATGGGGCTGGCGCAGCTCGAGCATCCCGACCCGACGCGGGTGCGGGGCGCCGTCGGGCGCGCGGTACGCTGGCTCGTCGGCATGCAGAGCCGCAACGGCGGCTGGGGGTCGTTCGACACCGACCAGACGCGGCTCCGCCTCAACAACATCCCCTTCGCGGATCACGGCGCGCTGCTCGACCCGCCGACCGAAGATCTCACCGCGCGCTGCCTGGAGGCTTTCGGGCGCCTCGGCTACCCGCGCGACCATCCCGCGATCGGAGCCGGACTCGCGTATCTCCGGCGCACGCAGACGCCCGAGGGCGCCTGGTACGGGCGGTGGGGCGTCAACTACGTGTACGGCACCTGGTCGGTGCTCCGCGCGCTGGAAGCCGTCGGGGTCGGGCCGGAGGACCGGATGGTCAGCCGCGCGGCGGCGTGGCTCGAGCGGCGCCAGAACCCGGACGGCGGCTGGGGGGAGAGCTGCGACTCGTACGCGGATCGGGGACAGGCCGGCACGGGGCCCTCGACGCCGAGCCAGACCGCCTGGGCCCTTCTCGGCCTCTTCGCCGCCGGGCGCGCGGACGGTCCGGTCGTCGAGCGCGGGCTCCACTATCTCCTCCACGCCCAGCGTCCGGACGGCGGGTGGGACGACCCGTCCTGGAACGGCACGGGCTTCCCCCGCGTCTTCTACCTGAAATACCACCTCTACGCGCACTACTTCCCCCTGTGGGCGTTGGGGGTGTGGCGCCAGCGCAACCCCTGACGCCGTGCCCAGCCCGCGCGGCACCGGCATGAACGGGTCCATCCGCCCCACCCTGCTCGACCCCGTCGAGCAGCTGGGCCGCGTCACCCTCGACGCCCTGACCGTCATGGGCCGCTTCGGCGTCTTCTTCGCGCAGATCCTCTTCTGGCTGGTCGTGCCGCCGTTCAAGTTCCAGCAGCTCCTGCACCGGATCTCCTTCATCGGCGTCCGGTCCATGTCGATCATCCTGCTGACCGGGACCTTCACCGGCATGGTGCTC
Organism: Candidatus Rokuibacteriota bacterium; assembly: GCA_044866005.1. Lineage (GTDB taxonomy): Bacteria > Methylomirabilota > Methylomirabilia > Rokubacteriales > DASRDR01 > JBIOTN01. The sequence goes on from JBIOTN010000111.1 coordinate 11,572, forward strand.
GGCCTTCAGGGCGTCCTGATGCTCCGGCGCGTGGGCTCGGAGGCGTTCGTCGGTCCGGCCGTCGCCGTCTCGCTCGTGCGGGAGCTCGGGCCGGTCCTCTCCGCCCTCATGGTGACGGGACGGGCGGGCTCCGCGCTGGCCGCGGAGATCGGCGTCATGCGGATCACCGAGCAGATCGACGCGCTCACGGTGATGGCGCTCAACCCGATGCGGTACCTCGTCGTCCCCACGGTCGTCGCGGGGGTCATTGCCCTGCCCATCCTCACGTGGGTGTTCGACGTGATCGGCATCCTGGGCGGCTACGTCGTGGTCGTCCGGCTCTTCGGGCTCTCCGGCGGGACCTATTTCGGGCAGATCCAGGCCTTCCTGTCGACCATGGACATCTGGGTCGGGTTCTGGAAGTCGCTCGCCTTCGGAATCCTGGTCACCTGGGTCGCGTGCTACAAGGGCTTCTACGTCGGCCACGGCGCCGAGGGTGTCGGCCGCGCCACCACCGAGGCGGTGGTGCTGGCCTCGGTGCTGATTTTCGTCGTGGACTATTTCATGGGCTCGGTGTTGCCGTGACGACGGCCCGTCGCGCCTGGTCCCGGCCGGTTCCGCGGTAAGCCCATGGCGATCGCCGAGCGGCCGAGCGTGGACGCGCGCGGGGCGGAGCGGCCCCCGGCGCCGGGGATCCAGATCGAGGGCCTTCAGAAGCGCTTCGGGGGCCAGCCCGTGCTCCGGGGGATCGACCTCGAGATCGGTCCCGGCGAGCTCATGGTCATCATCGGCCGGTCCGGCGGCGGAAAGTCGGTCCTCCTCCGCCACATGCTGGGCCTGGTGCGCCCGGACGCGGGGCGAATCGTCATCGAAGGGCAGGACGTGACCGGCTTGCGCGGGCGCGCGCTGGACCAGGTGCGCGAGCAATTCGGGGTGGTCTTCCAGGGCGGCGCGCTCTTCGATTCGCTGACCGTCTTCCAGAACGTCCTGTTCCCGATCAAGGAGAAGACGCGCCTCCCCAAGGAGGCGATCGTGCCCCGGGCCATCCAGGCGCTCGAGCAGGTGGGCCTGGGCGACATGGGGCACAAGGTTCCCGCCGAGATCTCGGGCGGGATGCGCAAGCGCGTCGCGATCGCGCGCGCGCTCGTGACCGAGCCCCGCGTGGTCTTCCTCGATGAGCCCACGACCGGGCTCGATCCGATCCTCGTGAACTCGATCCACCACCTCATCGTCGAGCTTCACCGCACGTTGAACTTCACGGCCGTCATGGTGAGCCACGAGATCCCGGAGATCTTCACGATCGCGAACCGGGTGGCCGTGCTGCACGAGGGCCGGATCCGCGAGGTCGGGACCCCGGAGAAGATCCAGAACTCGACGGACCCGGCCGTCCGGAAGTTCATCCACGGCGAGGTCGAGACCCACGCAGCGTAGCGGCGAGCGCGGTCGCGGAGGAGGGTGATGCGCCGGGAAGTGGAGATCGGTGTCGGGCTGTTCATGCTCATCGGGCTCTTTGCGCTGGCCTACCTCGCCGTCCGCCTGGGCCAGGTGGACCTGCTGGGCGCGCGGGGCTACACGATCTACGCCGATTTCCCGACGGTGGGGGGCCTCAAGTCGGGCTCCATGGTGGAGATCGCGGGCGTGCCCGTGGGACGGGTCGAGTCGATCCAGCTCCGCGACTACCAGGCCCGCGTGGCCCTCCACATCAACAACAGCGTCGCCATCCAGTCGGACGCGATCGTGTCCATCAAGACCAAGGGGCTCATCGGCGAGAAGTTCGTCCAGATCAGCCCCGGCGGCTCGGAGAAGGTCGTGCCGCCGGGGGGGCGCCTGACGGAGGTCGAGGCTCCCGTGGACATCGAGGAGCTGATCTCGAAATACGTCTTCGGCAAGATCTAGCGATGGGTACATGACCGGGCTGGTCCTCGCCGCCGGCATCGGCAAGCGGCTTGCCCCGCTCACGGACGAGCGGCCGAAGGGGCTCGTCGAGCTCGGCGGGCGGAGCCTCCTGGCGCGGCTCCTCGACGGGTTGGCGGCCGCGGGCGTCCGTGCGACCGCGGTGGTGGTCGGCTACCGGCACGAGATGATCCGCGCGCACCTCGGCGCGGCGCACCGCGGGATGCCGCTTCGCTACCTCTACAATCCCGCCTACGAGCGCGGGCCGGTCCTCTCGCTCTGGACCGGGCGCGCGGAGCTCGAGCAGGACGACGTCGTGCTGGCCGACGGCGACGTGCTCTTCGCCCCGCCCCTGCTCGAGGGACTCGTCCGCGCGGCCGAGCCGAACGCCTTCCTCGCCGACCCCGACTTCGTGGACACCGGCGAGGAGCAGATCGTCTACACCCGGAGCGGACAGGTGGTCGCGATCCGGCGCGGGGTCATGGGGCCGCCGGAGACGGCTTACGACGCGCGGGCCGAATGGGTCGGCTTCGTCAAGCTCGGACGGGCTGCCGGTCGGGAGCTGGCCGCGACGCTGGAGAGCTTCGTCAGCCTGGGCCGGACGGACGGGGACTACGAGGTCGCCCTCGACGCGCTTCTGCCCCGTCAGCGGTTCGTCGCGCGATCGACCGAGGGGTTGCCCTGGATCGAGATCGACTTCCCGCAGGACCTCCAGGCGGCCGAGACGGAGGTGCTGCCCCGACTCGGGCGCACCATCCCGTAGGATGCAGAAAGTGCGAACCCCAGGCCCGAGGGGGTCCGGTCCGCATCGCGGCCGTGTCGCGTAAGTGCGCGTGGCGGCGGCATCCGCGCCGCCCGGCGGGGAGGCACGGCCTTTGCTCGGAGAGGCGACCGTGAGGGCGCGCAGCGCAGTGGCGATGGTCCTCGGCGGGGCCGCGGCGGCCGTGGGGCTCGTGCTCGCGGCCGCGCCGGCCACGGCCCAGATCGTGCGGATCGAGGACGACACGGGCGTCGTCCACTACACGAACGAGCCCTGCCAGCCGAAGTACCTCAGGCTCGACCCGCGCGCCTGCCCGACGCCCGAGCCGCCTGCCGCCGCGCCCGCGACGGCCCTGACCTGGGCGGAGGAGATCGCGACCACCGCCTCGCGCCACGGCGTGGATCGACGGCTCGTCGAGGCGGTCGTCCAGGTCGAGTCGGCCGGCAATCCGCGCGCCGTCTCGGCGAAGGGTGCGCGCGGCCTCATGCAGCTCATGCCGGAGCGCGCGGCGGCCCTCGGGGTCACCGACGTCTTCGATCCGACCGCGAACCTCGACGGCGGCGTCCGTCACCTCCGCGAGCTCCTCGCCCGCTACCGCGGCGACGTGCGGCTCGCCCTCGCGGCCTACAACGCCGGCGAGGACGCGGTCCGGGCGCACGGCGGGGTCCCTCCCTTCCCCGAGACGCAGGACTACGTGCGGAAGGTCCTCTCGCTCTACGGCCCCGCCGTGCCGGCGAGCACGCCGCCTCCGCCCCGCGCCAGCCGGCGCCTCTGAGCGCGACCGGGGAGGCTCCCGCCCCCTCCGGTGGCGCGCGCCCTTCAGGCCAGCGCCTCCTCGATCACGCGCCCTTGCATGGTCGGGCCCGGGTCCACGCCGCTCAGGCGACAGAGCGTGGGGATCAGGTCCACCGTCCGGCCGTCCCGGATCGCCACCCCCGACCGCACCCCCGCCCCCGCGATCAGCATCGGGACGCGTAGCTCGTGCTTGGAGCCGTGGGAGCGGAGCCCCGTCTCCGCCCGCCCGGCCGCGCCGTCGGGCCAGGTCCCGAGCGCGACGTCCCGCGCCGCCCAGCAGATGAGGTCGCCGACCCGCTCGTAGGGGAGCCGGTCGCGGGCCGCCTCCTCGCGCGGGACGACCTCGTCGATGCCCGCCGTGCCGGCGAGCACCGCGCGGGCTTCGCGCGCGGCGCCGGGATCGTCGAAGTACAGGTACAGCGCCCCGCCGAGGTCCCGGTGATGGGCATAGAGCCCGTCGCGGATCAACGGGACGCCGCGCGTGCGGATCCCCGCCTCCGCGAGGACCCGGACGGGAGAGAGCGAGCGCGGCTTCGCGTTCATCCCGTGGTCGGCCGTCAGGATGACGACCGTCTCCGCCAGGTCGTAGGCGTCGAGCAGCCCGCCGAGAGCCTCATCGCTCGCCGCGAGGTAGCGGTGCATCTCCGGGTCGTCCGGCCCGAGCTTGTGCTGCGGGTAGTCCGTGGTCGCGACGTAGAGGAAGTCCGGGGCGAGGTCCGCCGCGACCTCGCGCGCCATCCGCAACACCCACAGGTTGATGTCGAGCGAGAAAATGTCCGGCGGCGGGCCCACCGCCCGGCGATAGCGCTCCGGGTGGCCCTTCATGTCCACGCAGTGGTCCAGCCCGCGGCGGAGCAGCCGCGTGAGCTTCTCCTTCGCCGTCACCAGGGCCGTGGACCAGCCGGCTGCCCGGAGCCGCTCGAACACGAGCGGCTCGCGCACGAAGTCGACCTGCTCCATGAAGACCTCGGCGCCGGTCTCCCGATCGTAGTAGAAGTTGGTGGAGAGACCGTGACGCTCGGGGTAGGTGCCGGTCAGGAGCGAGATGTGGTTCGCGTTCGTGAGGCTCGGCAGGACCCCCCGCGCGTCGAGCGTCGCGGCGCCGGCCTTCATGAGCGCACCCAGCCGAGGCATCCGCGCCGGCTGGACGTACGCCGGGTCGAAGCCGTCCACGAGCAGGACGAGCGCCTTCCGGAGCCGGATCATCGGCTGGCCGGGAGCGCCGCGACCGCGCGGTCCGCGTGCCCGAGAGCCCGGTCCACGACCTCGAGCCCCAGGACCAGGTCCTCGCGCGAGATCACGAGCGGCGGGGCGAGCATGATCATGTTCCAGCGCGCGTACATGTAGCAGTCGAGGTACCGCTTCCCGGTCTCGTCCCAGAACCACGCGCCCGCCGCGCCCGCGACGATGACGGGCCTGGCCTGGTCCTGGGCCATCCAGCCGTGGAGCAGGGCGGCGCGATGGTCGTGCCGGATACGCTCGGCCTCTCCCGGGGAGAGGGCAGCCGCGTCGGACATTCTGTCTCCCATCGAGGCGGCGCGTTTCGCCGGCGCCACGGACACGGTAGAATAGCGCGGCCGGGCGGTCCAATTCATTCGCTTTATGGCGGGCATAACCCCGGCTTTATGCGCGCCGCGCGCGAGGGCGGCCCACGAACCTCCACCATCTCCGGATCTTCCACACGCTCGCCACCACCGGCTCCTTCACCGGCGCGGCGCGGCGGCTCGGCATCAGCCAGCCCGCGGTCACCATCCAGGTGCGCGAGCTCGAGGCGGCGTCCGGCGTGCGGCTCATCGAGCGGCGGGCTCGGCGGCTCCACCTCACCGACGCCGGGCGCGCGCTCTTCCGCGTGAGCGAGAAGCTCTTCGCCCTGGTGGACGAGGCCGAAGGGGTCCTGGCCGAGGCCGGGGGGGCCGTCACCGGCAGCCTGCGCATCGCGGCGAGCGGCACCGCGGGCGCCTATCACTTGCCGGCGCTCCTGACGCGCTTTCGGAAGCGCCACCCGGAGGTCCGGGTCGCGCTGGAGATCTCGAACTCCCGGCGGGTGCTCGAGCAGGTGGAGCGGTTCGAAGCCGAGCTCGGCGTCCTCGGGGTGACCGACGGGAGCCTGCCCTTCGCCGCCGCCGACGGGGCGCGGCTCGTCATCCACCCCTTCGTCCGCGAGCCGCTCGTCCTGGCGGTCGGCCCAAGGCACCCCTGGCGGCGGACGCGCGCGGTCGCGATCGAGGACCTCGGCGGACAGCCGCTCATCGTGCGCGAGCCCGGCTCGGCCACGCGGCGGATCCTCGAGGCGCGCCTGGAGGCCGCCGGCGTCGCGCCGCGGATCGTGATGGAGCTCGGCTCGAACGAGGCGATCAAGCAGGCGGTGGAGGCGGGCGTCGGCGTGGCGCTGGTGGGCGCGCGGGTGATCGCCCGCGAGGCCGCCGACGGCCGCCTCGCGGCGGTGCACGTCCGCGGCGAGGCCATGGCGCTCCGCTTCGTGCTCGTCCACCACCGGGATCGCGTGCGCGCCCCCGTGTTGCGAGCGTTCCTCGCCCTGGCGGGGGCGCGGCGACGCCGCCGACCCTGAAGCGCGGCCCCGTGCTCCGTGCCCTGGCGGCGGCGGCCGGCGTCGCGGTCATCGCGTGGCTCGTCTGGGAGGTGGGGCCGGCGAGCCTGGTCGCCGGAGCGCGCGAGCTTTCCTGGCGGCTCCCGATCCTCTTCCTGCCGTACGCCCTGGTCGCCTTCCTCGACGCCGCCGGCTGGCGCTACGCCTTTCCCGGCCGGCTTCCTCGCCTGTCCGTGCTCGTGGCCGCGCGCCTCGCCGGCGAGGCGGTCAACGTGACGACGCCGACCGCGACCCTGGGGGGCGAGCCGCTCAAGGCGTGGCTCGTCACGCGCGAGCGGATCCCGATCGAGGAAGGCCTCGTGTCGGTCGTCGTCGCGAAGACGGCCCTGGTGGTCTCCCACATCGCCTTCCTGGTGGTGGGGCTGGTCCTGGCCTTCGGGCGCGCGCAGCGCTCTCCCGCCGTGTTGACGTTCATGGTGATCCTGACGGGCATCGGGGTCGCCGCGGTCGGCGGGTTCATCTGGGCGCAGCAGCACGGGCTGTTCGGCGCCAGCGGCCGCGCCCTCGGCTGGCTCGGAATCGGGCGAAGCCTCACCGGTCACCTGCGCCGACTCGACGAGCACCTCGCCGTCTTCTACCGCCGGCGCCGGGACCGCCTCGCCCTCTCCCTGCTCTTCCACTTCCTGGGCTGGCTGGCGGGGAGCCTCGAAGTGTGGCTCGCCCTCCGCCTCCTCGGGGTGCCCGTCGACCTCGCGACCGCGATCGTCATCGAGGCCCTCGCCAGCGCGATCCGCTCCGCGACCTTCCTGATCCCGGCCTCGCTCGGCATCCAGGAGGGCGGCTTCGTGGGGATCTTCGTCGGCTTCGGGCTGGGCGCGGGCACGGGCCTGGCCTTCGGGCTCGTGCGCCGCATGCGGGAGGCGCTGTGGGCGGTGCTGGGCTACGCCTTCCTGGTCGCCTGGCGGCCCGCGGCCGCCAGCGCGCCCCTCGACGGCCCGCGCTGAACCACCTCCGCGCGCCATCGCGCGGCGTGGAGCGTCCGCCCCGTGATCTTCCGCGAGGCGTCCGAGGCGAGATAGACGAAGACCCCCGTGACCCGCTCCGGCTTGGCCCCCTTGAAGGCCGTCATCTGGGTCGCCACGAGCCCGGGATCGACCGCGTTGACGCGGACGCCGGTGCGCCTGGTCTCTTCCGCCAGGACGCGGGTGAGTCCCTCCAGCCCGAACTTGCTCGCGGTGTACGCGCCGTAGTTCGGGTACGCCACCGAGCCGCAGATCGAGCTCACGTTGATGATGGAGCCCTGACGCCGGTCGAGGAGGTGCGGCAGCACCGCGCGCATGCAGAGGTAGGGGCCACGAAGGTTCACGGCGAGAGTCCGGTCCCAGTCCTCCGGGGCGAGGTCCCACGTGGGGACCTCGCGATGGGCGACGCCGGCGTTGTTGACCAGGACGTCGATGCGGCTGAAGGTCTTCAGCGTCGAGCGGACGAGCCGATCCACCTGGGCGGCGTCCGCGACGTCCACCGAGACCGCGTGCACGGTCGCGCCGAGGGCGCGCGCGGCGTTGGCCGTGCCGACCAGCTCGCGATCGGTCCGGCTTCCCAGGACGAGATCGGCGCCTTCGCGCGCGCAGGCCATCGCGACCGCGGCGCCGAGGCCTCGCCCCCCGCCCGTGATCATGACGACCTTGCCCGCCAGCACGCCCTCACGGTCCGCCATGGCCACGTTAGAATAGGAAGGGCGACGGCGAGCTGTCAATCGCGTTGGCCGCGCGCCGTCGGCGCCGACGGACAGGAAAGGGGTCCCGGGCATGGCCAAGCTCGCCCTGCTGGTCTCGCTGGTCGCGCTCGTCATCGCCATCCTCGCCTATCAGCAGGCGGGCGGCGCCCGCGCGCTGCAGGACAACGTCCAGTCCCTCCAGAGCGCGCTCGACGCCGCGCGGCGGGAGACGGCCGACGCCTTCGCGCGGATGGAACGAGCGCTCCGCTCCTCCGGGACACCGGGAAGCAAGCCCGGCGAGGCGCCCACACGGTGAGGCCGTCGCCCCGCGCGACGCGCGCCTGTCCCCGGCGCGCCCTCCGGGCCCTGCTCGCCGCCCTCGCCCTCGCCCTGCTCGGCCGCGCCGCCGTCGCGGCAGCGCCGCCCGCCATCGGGCTCGAGCCAACCGTGACGAAGGGGCTCCAGACCCCGCTCTACCTCACCCACGCCGGGGACGGGAGCGGCCGCCTCTTCGTGCTGGAGCAGCCCGGCCGCATCCGGATCGTCCGGGACGGCCGCCTCGTCGAGACGCCCTTCCTCGACATCACCCGGCGCGTGCGCTCCGGCGGCGAGCAAGGCCTGCTCGGCCTCGCCTTCCACCCCCAGTACCCGTCGAATCGCCGCTATTTCGTCAACTACACGCGCCGGGAGGACGGCGCCACGGTGGTGGCCGAGTATCACGCGTCGACCGACGCCAACGTCTCCGGAACGGAGGAGCGCGTCCTGCTCGTGGTCTCCCAGCCCTATTCCAATCACAACGGTGGCATGGTCGCGTTCGGCCCGGACGGTCACCTCTACGTGGGCCTCGGGGACGGCGGCTCGGCGGGCGATCCCGGCAACCGCGCTCAGAACCGCCAGGAGCTGCTCGGGAAGATCCTCCGGCTCGACGTCGACCACGCGCCCGCGGGCGCGGCCTACGGGATTCCGCGGGACAACCCGTTTGCCGGCGGCGGGGGGCGGCCGGAGATCTTCGCCCTCGGGCTCCGGAACCCCTGGCGCTTCGCCTTCGACCGGGCGACGGGGAACCTGTGGGTGGGGGACGTGGGCCAGAACGACTGGGAGGAGATCGACGTGGTCAAGGCCGGCGGCAACTACGGCTGGCGGATCATGGAGGGGGCGCACTGCTTCCGGCCACGAGCGGGCTGTCCGACCGAGGGGCTCGTCCCGCCGGTCGCCGAGTACCGGACGGCGGGGGCGCGCTGCACGGTCATCGGCGGGTACGTCTATCGCGGTCGCCGCATCCCCGCGCTCGTGGGCACGTACCTCTTCGGCGACTACTGTAGCGGCGAGGTCTTCGCCCTGGTCGACGGCGCACCCCGCGTGCTGCTCTCCACGGGGCTGCGCCTGTCGTCCTTTGGCGAGGACGAGGCGGGCGAGGTCTACGTCGTGGACCTCGGCGGCACCGTGCACCGCATCGCGGCCGCGCCAGGCTCCTGAGGAGCGGCATGCCGCGCCTCGGCGCCCCGCTGCTCCTCGCGACGCTCGTCGCCCTCGCCGCGCCGACGTGCCTCCTGGCCCAGGGCGCGCCGATCCGCGGGCTCGGTACGCCCCCCCCGCCACCGGGGCCGGCCCAGGCGCCGGTCACCACGCCCGGGGTCCAGCCCGACCGGTCCTTCCTGGCGCTGCCGCCCGCCTATCCCCGACCGCGGGCGAGCTTCGTGCCGATCCGGGCCGGGGGCTCGCCGCCGACCCACGTGCCGGCCCCCACGCCGGCCACGCCCGATCCGGTCTGGGTCCCCGAGCGGCTCGACGTCGTCACCGGCATCGATGCGACCGGCCGGGTCACCCACGCCCTCGAGCGCGTGCCCGGCCGGTTCGAGAACCCGTCCCCGCCCTGACCGGTCAGAGCAGATAGCGCCGCCACGGCCGATGGCGCGGCGGCGGCGCGATCCCGCGCCGCTGGAACTCCGCGCACACGGCGTTGCCCTCGGGGCCGCCCATCGCCTGGCGGACCGCCTCTTCCGCCGTGAGCGAGCGGTCGCCACGGTCGGTCAACCGGTAGGAGAGCTCGATCACCCCCGCCACCGCAGCCAGGACTCCTCCCAAGCCGACGATCTCGGCGAGCATGGCGGACCCCCTCACGCGGCCCGCACGCGTGGCATCGCCGCGCGCGGGGGCTGTCGGTGATGGAGCGGCTCCTCCTGGGGCGTGAGCACGATCCGGTAGCGGCCGGCGCTCATCCGCTCTGCGAAGGCGAAGACCCGGTGCGCGATGGAGAGGACCTGGCCGATCGTCGTCGGCCGCGCGAACGGCACCGCGATCCGGACCTCCCAGGGCCCCCAGAGCGGTTTCCTCACGACCGGGGCGACGATGGCACCGAGCTCTGCCGCGATGGCGTCGGTGAGCACGATCTGGCGCGCGATGGCCGCCCGGCGCCGCCGCGCCGACCACTCCGCCAGCTCGAGCAGGGCGACCACGGCGACGATGGGGAGGACCGTGAGGACGAAGACGGCGACTGTCGTCAGCATGTTCGACCTCCTTCACCCGTTGAGACCCCGGAGAGAGGCCCCCGTGAAACTCTCGGCAGAAGGGGCCGCAGGCCGCTGGACCATGCCGAGCGCGGTGCCGAAGCGCTTCGAGCGCCGGCTTCGCCGGCGCAACCTGGGGGGCGGCTCGGAGGGGGGCGTAGGCCCCCTTCGAAGAGACTAGCGGGGGAGCGGATGGAGGTCCGGGCGGCAGGTCGTGCAGGGCGCCAGGCCCGTGGCCTCGGCTCGCTCGCGCGAGCCGAACAGGAGCCCGCCGCGCGGGAACGGGTCGACCGAGGGGCAGGTCGGCAGGCAGTACTCCGACTCGCCGGGCGCCAGCACGTACATCGCCTCGCGGACGATCCGGTGGTCGCGTCGCTCCCGCGCCATGGGCACGCCTTCCACCTGGAGGAGCCGCTGCTTGCGACTCGTCCCGCCGCCCGCGTAGCCGGTGAGGAGCCCCGACGTGCCGACGACGCGATGGCACGGGATCACGATGGGGAGCGGATTCCAGCGGAGCGCCTGGGCCGCCGCCCGCACCGCGCTCGGTCGGCCGATGTCCCGCGCCAGTCCCGCGTACGAGACGACCGCGCCGTAGGGGATGGCGGCCGTGGCCTGCAGCACATCGCGGTGGAACTCGCTCCGCACCAGTCGCAGGTCGAGGGGCCACGTGAGCCGCGTGCGGCGGCCCTCGAGGTACTCGCGCAGCTCACGGTAGAGCGTCTGGAGCTCTCCGCCGTCCTCGACCGGCTCGAGGCCGGCGACGCGCCGGAGCCGCGAGGCCCGCACGCCGGCCGGGCGGTCGAGGTACTCGAGGAGCAGGACGCCCTGCTCCGAGCGGGCGATCAGGATCGGCCCGACGGGCGACGGGAAGACCCGGTAGGCCACGAGGCGGCTCCGCAGGTCCGACAGTCGCGACTCGAGCCGGTCCCGCGCCAGCGCGATGTGGGGCTCGGTGGCGAGATGGCTCCGCATGGCCGCCACCTCGTCCTCGATCACCCGGTAGCGGTCGAACGCGTCGCGGCAGGGCGTGCACCGGTCGACATGCGCGTGCACGCGACGGGCCGCGGCCGGCTCGGCTTCCCCGGTGGCCGCGGCCACCAGGTCGGGCTCGATCTCGACACATCCGGAGGGCCTGGCACTCACCGCTCTGACTCCTTCTCCAGCCCGGGGCGACCGGCCGCCGGCCGCCGACCGGAGCGATCGCGACCAGGCGGAAGTAGCTCGTGCCCGTCGAGCGCCTGCCGGATCTTCCGCAGCGCCTGGAACACGTGGGCCCGCGCGCTCTCGGCCGAGCAGTGGAGGCTCCGCCCGATGGCGTCGTAGTCGAGCCCGTGGATCTTCCGTTGCAGGAACGCGAGCCGTTGCTTGACCGGCAGGCGCCCCACGATCGCCTCGACGACGGCGCCGACCTCGCGGGAGAACGTCTCCCCGTCGGGCCCGGCGCCGTCGGTCTGGGTCACCGTCGCGCTGACCGCGGCGTACGCGAGGCGGCGGCGTTTCTGAGCCCGATAGTGGTTGCGGGAGAGGTTCGTCGCGATGGTGAAGAGCCAGGCCCGGGTGTTGGCGTCCTTCGGCAGCCCGCGATAGGCGCGATAGGCGCGGAGGAAGGTCTCCTGCGACAGGTCGTCGGCGTCGCTCGTCCGACCGGTCGCGCGCAAGAGATACCGGTAGATCTCACCGTGATGGGTCGCCACCATAGCCTCGAAGGCTGCCTCGTCCACCACCTATGAAACCCCGTCGTGCGCTGGCCGTGAAACGGCCGGTGGTCACGATCCCAGCGGAAGCGCGCGACCCCGGCCGACCGCGCTCCCACGGCGCCCCCCTGGCCGGCGCGCCGTCCAACAGCACCAGCCGCGCCAAGCTCCGTCAGTAGATTAGACACCGGCCGACCCATGGTGTGAAAGCCGCCGGCCCGGGCCGCGGCGGTCCGGGCGGTCTAAGCGAATCCCCGGTGCGGCCAGCGGCCTGCCGTGACGCGTCGCCGGCGCCGGGCCGGCGACGAGAATTCTTGACGTGCCGCGCGGGCCGGCATAGCGTGCTGGCACCCTCAGGCGCGCAGAGGGCTCCAGAGGCTGTCAGGCGGCGGGGGTCACACGACCCGGGGAGGGCTCGGGCATGGGTGCCGCGTTGGTCATCCTTACCGTCCTGGTCACGTCGGCTAACTTCTCCTGGGCGCAAGAGCTGCAGACCGTCGGGCCGCTCCGGCCGGCGGCGCCGGCCGCGAGCGAGACGTCGGCGAAGATCGTGTCCCGGCTGCGGGGGTTGATCCAGACGTTCCGGGGGGAAGGGTTCACTCGGGCCAACGCCGCGGCGCTGAACGCTTCCGCGCGGTTCTCCTCACCGCTTCTGCGGGTGGACAACGCCGGGAGAGTGCAAGCCTACGTCTCCGTCGCCGATACGAGCGCGCAGACCCTCGGGGCCCTCGGGCAGCTCGGGTTCGCCGTCGAGATCGTCAATCGCGACTTCGCGGTGGTCCAGGGCTGGATCGCGGTGGAGGACCTGGAGGCGCTGGCGGCGCAACCCGTCGTCACGAAGATCCGGCCGCCAAGCTACGCCACGCCTCGGACGGGCTCGGTCACCAGCCAGGGAGACGGCATCCATCGCTGTAACAGGGCGCGCACGACCGGCGTCACGGGCGCCGGGATCACGGTCGGCGTCATCTCGGACGGCGTGGATGGCCTCGCCGCATCCCAGGCGACGGGGGACCTTCCCGCGACGGTCGATGTCCTCGCCGCGGGGGCCGGCGACGAGGGCACGGCGATGCTCGAGATCGTCCACGACTGCGCGCCGGGCGCGGCCCTGGCGTTCGCCGCGGCCGACACCTCGCTCGCATTCATCAACGCGGTCAACGACCTGGCGGCGGCCGGGGCCCAGGTCATCGTCGACGATCTCGGCTTCTACGCCGACGGGTACTTCGAGGATGACCTCATCGCGCAGAACGATCGGACCGTCGGCGCCAGCGCCCTGCGCGTGTCGGCCGCGGGGAACGATCGCCGGGCGCATTACCAGGCGACGTTCAATCCCGGCCCGTTCGACGCCCAGGTCCCGGGCACCCGTCACAACTTCGGCGGGGGCGACACGCTCATGAGCTTCAGCGTCCGCGGCCAGACGTCGGCGACACTGTTCCTCCAGTGGGCGGATCCCCTCGGTGCGGCCGGGAACGACTACGACCTCTGCGTGCGGCAGAACGGCGTCCTCGTCGCCTGCTCCGCGGACGCCCAGGACGGGAACGACGACCCGCTCGAGGTCCTACCGCTCTTCTGCCCCGCCCCTTTCGGCAGCCTGTGCGTGGCCGACATCCAGATCACGCTGTTTTCCGGCGCCGCGCGGCCTCTGGAGCTCTTCTGCATCCCGGCCAGCTGCTTGCTGAGGCAGTTCAACGTCCCGGGGGACGGCATCTTCGGGCACCCCGCGGTCGAGACGGTGCTCGCCGTGGCGGCGGCCAATGTCAAGAAGCCGAGCAAGATCGAGCCCTTCAGCTCGAAGGGGCCCTCCACGATCCTGTTCCCGGCGCCCGAGGTTCGCTCCAAGCCGGACATCACCGGCGTGGACTGCGTGGCGACGAGCCGGCCCGGCTTCAACCCGTTTTGCGGCACGTCGGCAGCCGCGCCCCACGTCGCGGCGATCGCGGCTCTGGCGCTGGCAAAAGATCCCAGCCTCACCCTCGAGGAACTGCGCGCCCTGCTGAAGACCACCGCGGTGAATTTGCTGCTGGCCGGCTTCGACGTCGACTCGGGGTTCGGGCGCGCCGACGCGCTGAACGCCGTGTCGGCGCTCCCCTGATCCCCCGAAGCTCGCGGTCCGCGGCGCGCCGGGTCAAGCAACCAGCTGGCCGGGTGACCGCGGCCGGCTGACGGCTCAGGCGGCGAAGAGGGGAATCGGCAGGGGGTCCGCTGAGACGGGGCGCGCGCCGGCCGCGACCGCCAGGATGTAGTCGGCGAAGCGCGCCGTCGGGTCGAACCCCAGGAGCGCCGGGGCGTCCGC
>JBIOTN010000112.1:0-18202 GCA_044866005.1 Candidatus Rokuibacteriota bacterium
CGAGCTGGTCATCGTAGCCCTCGACGCCGAGCTGGCTCGCCATGACCGGCGCGTCGGCGAACTCCTCGCGGAGGAAGGCCGCGGCGACATCCGCAAACGCGCTCACGCCCGGCGATTCTACTCGAAACGGCGAGTCTCGGGAATTCGCATGCCCGGGCCGGACGAGGAGGGGCACTTCCGGGGGCCGGTCCGCGCCCCCCCGGAACCTGACTAGCTCGAGGCGTAGCGGATCGCCTGGACGCGCTGGACCACGAGCGGGCGGCCGGAGATCGTGAAGGCCTGGATCTCCGCGTAGTGCTGGATCTGGGCGCCGACGCCGACATGGACGACGTCGGCGTCGAGGCGCGCCGGCGGCTTCGGGAAGCGCGGCATCTCGAACTTCAAGACCGCGTAGCAGGTCGGGCAGGCCGCCGTGACGATCTCGGGCGCGTTCGGGACGAGCGCCGTCCCCCGCGGCGTGGCGCCTGCCACCGCCGGTGGACCGAGGGGGGCGATCGGCTCGACGTAGACCCAGCCGATCGGCTGCCGGCGCCGGCGTTCGCTGCGACGGCGCTCGATGACCGGCGGCCCGCCGTTGCCGCGGCGCCGATCGCCCTTGCGGCGATCGAGCAGGAGCCGGACCGGGCTGTCCGCGGTCAGGCTCTGCCGCAAGAGCTCGTAGAGCTCGAGCTGGCCCTCGTTGACGACCAGGATCCAGCGAGGTGTGGCGATGTCCCGACCCCCTTCGGGCGGCAGTCTCCGGCCTCGGCCAACGATCGCAAGCCCGGCCCGGCGCGGGCCAGGGCCCTGACGCGCGGCGTCCTGTCCGTCAAGCATCGGGCATGCCATCGGGCGGCGCGCGGCGCGGCGCGGACTTGGCGGGGGGCGCGGCTCGAGGCCCCGCCGGCCTCGGCCAAATCCTGGTCGCACTGGTCAAATCCCGACCGCGAGCGCTCTCGCCACGGGACGGGGGGCGCCACCGCCCGAGCCGGCTTGACGCCGTCCGGTCCGGCGCTTAGAGTCGGGCCGACGGGGCGCGCCCAACACCCTTCACGTGCGGGAGGCATCATGCCGGCGGCTCAGAAGGCGGCTCAGAAGAAGACGCGATGGCAGCTGAAGGGCCAGGGGTACGAGTTCTGTAACTGCGATTTCGGGTGCGGCTGCAACTTCGGCGGCTTCCCCAACTCGGAGGACGGGAGCTGCCGGGCCTTCGTCGGCCTCCACATCAGCAAGGGCACGTGCGGGACCGTGAACCTCTCGGGGATCAAGTGCGCGAGCATCTTCGCGTGGCCCAAGGCGATCCACGAGGGGAACGGCAAGGCGGTGTTCGTGGTCGAGCCGTCCACGTCGGACAAGCAGATCGAGGCGCTCGCCAACATCTTCACGGGCAAGCTGGGCGGCAGTCCGTGGGAGATCCTCGCGCCGAGCTACCAGGTGGCGGGGCTCGTCAAGGCGAAGATCACCATCGAGGGCAAGGGTCGGAAGAGCGTCTTCCGGGCCGAGGGCGTGGGCGAGGGGCGGGGCGACAGCTTCAAGAACCCCGTGACGGGCGACGAGCACTTGGCCGACGTGCTCCTGCCGAAGGGCTTCATCTGGAAGAAGGGCCAGTGCGGCCAGGGCTCGTTCCACGCGGCGGCTCAGGGGCTGTCGGTGTCGGCGACCAAGACCAACTGGATCTTCTACGAGTTCGACTGGTCGAACGCCTAGGCCCGCGCCCGCCACGCGGGAGGACGCACCGGAGGGGGGCGGCGCCCCCCTCCGTGTCGTGTGGGCGCTCGACCCGGCCGTCACCTTCCTCAACCACGGCTCGTATGGCGCGTGCCCCCGCGCCGTGCTCGACGCCCAGCAGGCGCTCCGCGACCGGATGGAGGCGGAGCCCGTGCGGTTCCTGGGGCGCGAGCTGGAGGCGCGGCTCGACGCGGCCCGCGCGGCGCTCGGCGCCTTCGTCGGCGCCGACCCCGACGACCTCGCCTTCGTCCCGAACGCCACGGGGGGCGTGAACACCGTCCTCCACGCCCTCCGGCTCGGCCCCGCCGACGAGCTGCTCGTCACCAACCACGCCTACAACGCGTGCCGGAACGCCGCCGAGACCGCCGCCCGCGCGGCCGGGGCGCGCGTGGTGGTCGCGCCGGTGCCCTTTCCGATCGGGTCGGCCGACGACGTGGTCGACGCGGTCCTGGCGCACGTCACGTCCCGCACCCGGCTCGCCCTCCTCGATCACGTCACGAGCCCCACCGCCCTGATCTTCCCCATCGCGCGGCTCGTCGGCGAATTGGCCGCGCGCGGTGTCGACACGCTCGTGGACGGCGCCCACGCGCCCGGCATGCTGCCGCTCGACGTCCGCGCCATCGGCGCGGCGTACTACGCGGGCAACTGCCACAAGTGGATGTGCGCGCCGAAGGGCGCGGCCTTCCTCCACGTCCGGCCGGACCGCCAGCAGGCGATCCGGCCGCTCGTCGTGAGCCACGGCGCCAATTCTCCCCGCACCGACCGGACGCGCTTCCGGCTCGAGTTCGACTGGACGGGGACGCACGACCCGACCGCGTTCCTCTGCGTCCCCGACGCGATCCGCTGCGTGGGCGGGGCGCTGCCGGGCGGCTGGCCCGCCGTGATGGCGCGGAACCACGCGCTGGCGGTGGCGGCGCAGGCGCGGCTGTCGAAGGCGCTCGGGCTCGTGCCGCCCTGTCCCGAGGAGCTCGTGGGCTCGCTCGCCGCCCTGCCGTTGCCCGACGGCCCGGGGCGCGTGGCGCGCGGCCTGACCTTCGACCCGCTCCAGGACGCCCTCCTCGAGCGCTTCGGCATCGAGGTGCCGGTTCTCAGCTGGCCCGCGCCCCCGAAGCGGCTCATCCGGATCTCGGCGCAGCTCTACAACGGCCCCGCGGACTACGACCGCCTGGCCGACGCCCTCGGCGCCCTCCTCGGCCAGGCCAGCATGCTATAGTGCGTCATCCGTCGTCCGACGGTGGACGACAGGGTGCGCGCAGAACCTGCAACGCGTAGGGAACGAGAAGGGGCAGACATGATGATCCTCGGCAGGCCGATCGTCGGCGCGGTCCTGGTGGCAGCTCTGGTGGCAGCAGCGTTGCTGATAACCGGTCCGAGCCCGAGCGGGGCGGTGGAGGTGGGCCAGGAGGCCCCCGACTTCACCCTCCCGAGTACGACGGGCGTCGACATCTCGCTGCGCGATTTCCGCGGCAAGAAGTTCGTCCTCCTGGAGTTCTACGGCGCGGATTTCGCGCCGACCTGAGCGGCGAACCTGTCGGCCAGGAAGGCCGACTTCAAGCGCTTCGAATCCCTGGGCGTCCAGCTCCTCGCCATCAGCGCGAACGTGACTTTCTCGCAGCAGACGTTCGCGGAGTCCCTGAAGCTGCCATACCCTCTGCTCAGCGACTTCCCCGACCGGAAGGTCATCCGGGCCTACGGGATCCTCAACGAGAGAAGCATGACCGCGGCCCGGTCGTTCTTCCTCATCGACCCGCAGGGAGTGATCCGCAAGAGGTGGCTGATCGAGAACCCGGCGACGACGGTGGTGTATAGCGACACCCTCCTGCGGGGGATCCAGGAAGCTCTCGCCAAGCCCTGACGGGCGTTGAGTCATCCAGCGCCATGGCACCCGTGGGGTGGTCCTGGCTCGCCGGCGGCCTGCTCGCGGTCGCCGTGTGGGGTTCGGCAGGAGCCGATCCGCCGGCGCTGACCGCCCTCCTCAAGCCCCTCGACCTGGTC
Organism: Candidatus Rokuibacteriota bacterium; assembly: GCA_044866005.1. Lineage (GTDB taxonomy): Bacteria > Methylomirabilota > Methylomirabilia > Rokubacteriales > DASRDR01 > JBIOTN01. The sequence goes on from JBIOTN010000112.1 coordinate 3,703, forward strand.
GGCTATCGGCCTGGCACGGTGCCGCCCGCCTTCAGCGGTCGCACGCTCGACGCGCGACCCGTCTCGATCGCGGACCTCCGGGGGAAGGTGATCCTCGCGAACTTCTGGGCGAGCTGGTGTCTGGAGTGTCGTCCCGAGATGCCGATGCTGGAGCGACTCCACCGCGAGCTCGCGCCGCGCGGGCTCGCCGTCATCGGCATCAACGCCCGCGAAGCCGGAGAAACCGTGCGGCGGTACGCCCACGAGCTGGACCTGACCTTCCCCCTCGTTCTCGATCCGCGCGGCGAGATCAGCGGGCTGTATGGCGTGGTTGGCTTACCCGCGACCTTCATCGTCGCTCGCGATGGCCGCGCCGTCGCGTTCGGTGTGGGGGCTCGCGACTGGGGGAGCGCGCCGGCCCGCGCGCTCGTCGAGGCCCTGCTGGCCGAGCCCGCTCCCCGCCCCGGGGAACGGCGGTGAGCCGGGTGCCCGTCCGGCTCCTGGCGCTCGCGCTCCTCCTGAGCGTCGGGGGGCTCGCCGGGGACGCGATCGGCGCGCCGCGAGCCGGCCCGGTCCGGATCGGCGCGCTGACGGAATCGTGGGGGCCCACACCGGCCATCATCGGCCTGCGTGACGGGCTCCAGGAGCTCGGCTACCGCGAGAACGAGGATTTCGTGATCGGGGTGCGCTTCACGCAGGGCAATCCCGCCGAGCTTGCCGCGGCGGCCCGCGACCTGGTCCGGCACGGCGTCGACCTCATCGTCACGGGCGAGGGCGGGAACACGGCCCGGGCCGCCCAGATGGCGACCGACCGCATCCCCATCGTCTTCATCGGAGGCAGCGATCCGGTGGGGCTCGGCCTGGTGCGGAGCCTGGCGCGCCCCGGCGGGAACATCACGGGCATCGCCGACCTGGACGTGGAGCTCTCCCCCAAGCGGATGGAGATCTTCCGCGAGCTCGTGCCGAGCCTCAAGCGCCTCCTGCTGGTCTACGACGCGACGAACGCGTACGCCGTCGCGCAGCTGATCGCGCTGCGCGAGGCCGCGGGGCGTCTCGGCCTCACGCTGGTGGAGCGGCCGGTGCGGACCGAAGACGAAGCGCGTGCGGCGATCACCGGGTTGCGCAAGGGCGAGGTGGACGGCATCCTGTCGCCCCGGTTCCTGTCCTTGAATATTCCCGGATTCATCCGCGAGACCGCGCTGGCGCGGGGCATCCCGGCGATGTTCCATGGTGTCTTCCACGTGGAGCGGGGCGGGCTGGCGAGCTACGCGGCGGCCGACGGCGACCTGGGACGGCAGGCGGCTCGCCTGGTGGACCGGATCCTCAAGGGGATCAAGCCGGCGGACCTGCCCGTGGAACAGCCCACGAAGTTCGATCTGGTGATCAACCTGAAGACCGCCAGGGCGCTGGGGCTCACGATCCCGCAGCCGCTGCTCATCCGGGCGGACCGACTGATCCAGTGACGCGCGGTCGGACCACCGCGCGACGCGAAGCGGGGGCGCGTTATTGACACCCTGCGACCCCGGTGCTAATTTCCACGTCCGCGGTGGTCCTCGCGGGCGGCCGATCCTGCCGGCGAGGCTGGCTGTCCTTCCTCTCAGCCTAGAAGGGGGTCACTCCATGAGACCAGGGCGAACCGCATTGCTGGCCGGAGCGGTCGGAGCGGCGATGCTCGCCGTGTCGCTCGCCGCGTCGGCCCAGACGATCCCGAAGACTCCGGCCGAGGTGGCGCGGCCCGGCGGCAGGGTGCCCGGCGTCCCGCAGGTCGCTCTGGTGAAGGTCGCGGACGGGTTCAACGACCCGGTCGGTGTCGCCGCCGCCAACGACGGGACGGGGCGGCTGTTCGTGGTCGAGCGGGTCGGACGGATCAAGATCGTGACCAAGGAAGGCCGCGTCCTGCCCCAGCCGTTCCTCGACCTCACCAAGACCAACCCGCTCGGCAGCGAGGTCCAGACCGGGTTCGTCGAGCAGGGACTGTGGTCGGTGGCGTTCCACCCGAAGTTCAAGGACAACGGCCACTTCTTCGTCCACTACTCCTCGCTCCCCTTCAACGGCGCCTCCATCGTCGCGCGCTACACGGTGGACAAGGCGAGCCCGGACCGCGTCACCACGGAGCAGGCCAACAAGAGCGTGAAGGTGATCATGAACATCCCGCAGCCGTGGTACAACCACTACGGCGGGACGATCGCCTTCGGCCCCGACGGCTTCCTCTACATCGGCAAGGGGGACGGCGGCTGGGAGGGCGATCCGCTGGACGCCGGGCAGCGGCTCGACACGCACCTGTCCAAGCTCCTGCGCCTCGACGTGGACGTGCCGGACACGGACCCCTACCGGGTGCCCCCCAGCAACCCGTTCGCGACGGCCGCCAAGGACCGGATGATGAGCCTCTTCGGCGTCACCGAGGAGGGCTTCTCCAAGATCAAGATGGGCTCCAAGCCCGAGATCTGGGCCTACGGTCTGCGCAACCCCTACATGTTCCACTTCGACCGGAAGACCGGCAACCTCTTCATCGCCGACGTCGGCCAGAACCACTGGGAGGAGATCAACTTCCAGCCGGCGAGCAGCAAGGGGGGCGAGAACTACGGCTGGAAGCACAACCAGGCCTCCAAGTGCCACCCCCTGACCGGCCCCGACGACAAGTGTCCGGTCGTCGGCGTCCTGCCCGTGGCCGAGTATCCGCACCAGGAGCCGTACCCCGGCGCCGCGAAGCTGACCGACGGCTGGGGCTGCTCGGCCCAGGGGCTCGGCGTCGCCAACTATGGCGGGATGAACGGCGTCTACCTGGTCGGCGACTGGTGCTCGGGCCGCCTGTGGGCCGTCGGCTGGGACCAGGGGCAGGGGAAGTGGCAGCTCCAGGAGCTGCTCCAGACGACGCTCCAGTTCACGGCGGGCAACGTGGACGAGAACGGACAGGTGGTCGCCGTGAACTGTAACTGCTTCTACCTGGACGACAAGGGCCCGCTGGCGAATCCGCCGGGCGCGCTGTGGCGCGTCTTGCCGGACCGCGAGGTGCCGGCGGGCGCGGAGCGCGCGCGCACCCGGCCGAGGCCCTGACGCGGGGCGCGACGGGCGGCATCGGGGGGGTCCTCCGAGGCCCCCCCGATGCGAGGCGGCGGGCGGTACCGTGCTTGCTTGACGCCCCTCGGCATGGGCGGCCGGCCTTCGGGAGGTCGTACCCTCGCCGTCCGGCGGACGGGCACCCGGGCGGCGGGGGTGGTCCTTGGCCTCGGGCTCCTGGCGGGCGCCGTCGCGCTCGCCCAGGACACCGCGCCGTCGCGGGACGGCGTGGTCTTCCGACACGCCGTGGACGACGGGCCGCTGGACGTCAGCCTGAGACCGGGCGAGCCGGCGACCGAGGCGGTCAAGCGGTTCCAGGCCAGCGGGCAGAACGTGTACGTGGGCCAGCCGGAGGCGGTAGGCGAGGGCAAGCAGCAGTACGAGACGTGGTGCCAGTCGTGCCACCTGGCGGACGGGTCGGGCCGGATCGGACCCAGCCTGATCGATGACGTGTACAATTACAAGCGGACCAGGACGGACATCGGGATGTTCGAGATCATCCTGGGGGGTGGAGCGGGCGCCATGCAACCCTTCCGCGACCGGCTCACGCAGGATCAGATCCTCAAGGTCATCGCGTACGTCCACAGCCTGAAGCGGTGAGGCGCGCACGGCCCGGTCCCGACGCTCGCGCTCGTCTCCGGTGAGCCTCCCCACGCCCCGGCGCGAGAGAGCTCCCGTGTCCCCGTACCTCCAGAAGATCACCGTCGCCTACGAGTATCCGGTCTACTTCACGACCGACGTCTTCTCGCCCGGCAACCCGGACTTCGTCGAGGCCGTCACCCGCCGGGAGCCCGCGCGGCGGCACCGGCTGTTCGTCGTCGTGGAGCGCGCGGTGGCCGAGGCCTGGCCCCGGCTCGTGGCCGACGTCCGGGCCTACGTCGAGCATCACCCGGACCGGCTGGCGCTGGTCGCCGCGCCGCTCGTCGTCGAGGGCGGCGAGGCGGCCAAGAACGACCCCACCGCCCCGGCGCGCCTGGAGGCCGCCCTGCACGCCCACGCCGTGGACCGGCAGTCCTTCGTGGTGATCGTGGGCGGCGGGGCCCTGCTCGACATGGTGGGCTACGCCGCGGCGACGGTGCACCGCGGGCTCCGGGTCGTGCGCGTCCCCACGACGGTGCTGTCGCAGAACGACTCGGGCGTGGGCGTGAAGAACGGCGTGAACCTCTTCGGCAAGAAGAACTTCCTCGGCACGTTCGCGCCGCCCTTCGCCGTCCTCAGCGACGCGCGGTTCCTGGAAACGCTCGGCCGGCGGGACACGGTCGCCGGCATGGCGGAGGCGGTGAAGGTGGCGCTGATCCGGGACGCCACTTTCTTCGACTGGCTCGCCGACCACGCCGATGCCCTCGCCGGCTGCGCCCCGGCGCCGCTGGGGCAGCTCATCCGCCGGTGCGCCCAGCTCCACCTCGACCACATCGCCACCTCGGGCGACCCCTTCGAGCTCGGCAGCGCCCGCCCGCTCGACTTCGGTCACTGGGCCGCGCACAAGCTCGAATCGCTCTCGGGCAACCGGCTGCGGCACGGCGAGGCGGTCGCGATCGGCGTGGCGCTCGACACGCTGTACTCGGCGGACGCCGGCCTCCTCGCCGCCACCGCGGTGGAGCCGGTGTGGCGTCTCCTGGAGCGGCTGGGCTTCCGCCTGTGGGACGAGACGCTCGACCTCGTCGCGCCGGACGACGGCATGCCGCGCGTGCTGGAGGGTCTCGACGAGTTCCGCGAGCATCTCGGGGGCGAGCTCACGGTCACGCTCCTCAAGGCGATCGGGCAGGGGATCGAGGTCCACGAGGTCCGACCGGACCTCGTGCTGCGCTCTCTCGCCCGGCTCCGCGCCCGCGACGGCGGCCGTTGAGACTCGCCGCGCCCGGCGGCCCGCACCTCACCTACTGCACCAACATCCACCCGGGCGAGACCTGGGCCGAAGTCCGCGCGAACGTCGAGCGCTACGTCCTCGCGGTCAAGGCGCGCCTGGCACCGGATCGGCCCTTCGGCGTCGGCCTCCGGCTGTCGGCGCAGGCCGCCGCGACGCTCGCCGAGCCGGGCGAGCGGGCCGCCTTCCGGGACTTCCTCGCCGGCCGTGGCCTCTACGTGTTCACGATCAACGGCTTCCCCTACGGCGCCTTCCATGGGACGCGCGTCAAGGCCGACGTCTACCGCCCCGACTGGCTCGAGGAGGCGCGCCTGGTCTACACGGACCGACTCGCCTGGCTGCTGGCGGACCTGCTGCCCGCGGACCCGGATCTCGAGGGGAGCGTCAGCACGGTGCCCGGCGCCTTCAAGGCGCGCGTGGCAGGCGACGCCGACGCCGCCCGCATGGCGGAGCACGTCCTGCGCCACGCGGGGACCCTCCATCAGATCCGTGAGGCGACGGGCCGGATCGTCACGCTCGCGCTCGAGCCCGAGCCCTGCTGCCACTTCGAGACCGTGGCCGAGACCGTCGGCTTCTTCGAGCGCCACCTCTTCGCGGCGGCCGGCGTCGCCCGCCTCGCGGCGTTGACGGGTCTGACCATGTCCGAGAGCGAGGCCGTCCTGCGCCGGCACGTCGGGGTCTGCTTCGACGCCTGCCACATGGCCGTGGAGTTCGAGGACCTCAGGGCGGCGCTCCGCGCTTTCGAGACCGCCGGGATCCGCGTGGCGAAGATCCAGGTGAGCGCCGGGCTCAAGGTGCGCCTGGAGAGGGAGGACCGAGCGACCCGCGAGGCGCTCGGGCCGTTCGCCGAGGGCGTCTACCTCCACCAGGTGGTCGAGCGGCGGGGGGGCCGCCTCCGCCGGTTCGTGGACCTGCCCGATGCCCTCGCCGCCGGGGACGGCGCCGGGGAGCCGCGCGAGTGGCGGATCCACTTCCACGTGCCGCTCTTCCGCGAGCGCCTGGGCGCCTTCCTGAACACGCAGGAAGAGCTCCGCGACCTCCTGGCCCGGCTGCGGGAGGCGGCGGCCACGCCGCACCTGGAGGTCGAGACCTACACCTGGGACGTGCTGCCGGAGGAGTACCGCCGCGAGGACATCGTGACCGCGGTCACACGGGAGCTTCAGTGGGTGCTCGAGCGGCTCGGCTGAGGCCGCACCCCGCCCCGCGGTGGCCGGTCTACCTCCGTCTCGGCCGCGTCTCGAACCTGCCGACGGTCTGGACGAACGTCCTGGCGGCCGCCGTGCTGACGGGCGCGCGCCTCGCGCCCGGCCCGCTCGCGGCGCTGATCGTCGCCCTCTCGCTCTTCTACGTGGGCGGCATGTACCTCAACGACGCCTTCGACCGCGAGGTCGATGCCCGGGAGCGGCCGGAGCGGCCGATCCCGTCGGGCCTGGTGAGCGCCGGCGAGGTCTTCGCGATCGGCTACGGGCTCCTCGCCGCGGCGGTCGCCGTGCTGACCGCCACCGTCGCGTGGCGGGGACCGGACCGAAGCTGGACGGCCGTGGTGTCGGGGGGGGCCCTCGCGCTGCTCGTCGTCTACTACGACGTCCGGCACAAGCGCGATCCCCTGAGCCCGGTCGTCATGGGGCTCTGCCGCGTGCTCGTCTACGTGACGGCGGCGCTCGCCGTCGCGGGGCACGTGCCGGCCGGGGTGGTGGGCGGCGCGCTGAGCGTGCTCTCCTACCTGATCGGCCTCACCTACGTGGCCAAGCAGGAGACGCTGACGGCGTTCCGGAACCGCTGGCCGCTCGTCTTCCTCGTGGCACCGTTTCTCTACACGCTGCCGGCGCTCGCCGGTCAGCCCGCGGCGGCGGTCCTCTACGTCGCCTTCCTGCTCTGGGTGGGCTACGCGATCTCGTTTCTGGTGCGGCAGGGCCGCGTGGACATCCCGCGGGCCGTGGTGAGCTTCATCGCGGGGATCTCGCTGCTCGACGCGCTGCTCATCGCCGGGCGGGGCGCCGCGGGGCTCGCCGGCCTCGCGACCCTCGGCTTCGCCCTCACGCTCGGCTTGCAACGCTGGGTCCGCGGCACCTAGCGCCAATCGGAGGGGGCCTCGACGGCCCCCTCCGGGACCTCCCCCAGGAGGGTTGCGGCGGCAAAGCCGCCGCTCGGAAGCTCGTCGAGCCAGGCGGTGTGCTCGGGAAACATCCGATCATTCCGGGGTGTGGTCATGTAGGAGGATCGGGGTATGGCGGAGAAGGGACTGGATGCGCAGGTCGGTCAGGCGATCGCGAGCGCCGCGCCGGCCGAGCGATTCGGCGCGGCGCTCCGGCTGGTCCTCCGGCACTTCGGCGCCCAGACCGGCACGATCCATCGGCTCGACCCGGGTGACGGGCACCTCCACCTGGTCGCGGCGAGCGAGGGGCTGCCCGAGCCCGTGCTCGCCGTGAGCCGGCGGATCCCGCTCGGCAAGGGGATCGCCGGGGCGGCCGCCCAGGGCCGGCAGCCCGTGTCACTCTGCAACTTACAAACCGACCAGAGCGGCGTCGCGCGGCCGGGAGCGAAGGCGACCGGCGTCCACGGCGCCCTCTGCGTGCCGGTCTTCGACGGCGCGCGCGTCGTCGGGACGCTCGGGATCGGCGTCCAGGGCGAGCGGGAGTTCACGGAGGCGGAGACCCGCGAGCTCGTCGCGGCGGCCCGCGCGCTCGCGCCGTCGCTGGCCGGCGCGGGTCGGTGAACCCGTAGGCAGCCCTCGCACGCGAAATCAGGCACGAGGGAGCCGGCAGCCGTGTGAAGATCGAGGCCGTGGATACCCGGATCGAGCCGGCCCCGAGGGACCCTCGAGGTGTGAGATGCTCGAAAGGGGGGGCTCGTCACGGAGCGCAGCGCCGGGCGGACCGGGAGAAGCCGCCGGTGACGTGGAAGGGAAGCAGACCGCGGCCCGCACGAAGCGACGTCGGGCCGCCAAGCGGGCTCAGATCGCGGGCGACTGAGCCGGAAGGAGGCGCGCCATTTCAGCCAGGGTGTTCGTCGGCAACCTGAACTACCAGACGACCAGGGAGGAGCTCACCACGCTGCTTTCCGCCGCGGGGAGCATCGTGGACATCCGCCTGCCGACCGATCGCGAGACGGGTCGGCCCCGCGGGTTTGCGTTCGTCGAGTTCTCGAACGAGACCGAGGCTGCCGCGGCGATCCGGCTCTTCAACGAGCGCGAGCTGGGCGGCCGAAAGCTCGTCCTCAACCCGGCGGATGATCGGCCCCGCGGGCAGGGTCCCCGCCCGCCGCGGCCATTCGACGCCGGGTCCGGTTCCGGCTCGGCGCCCCCGTGGGGGGGCGGCGCGCGGCCGTCCCGTCAGAAGCCGTTCAAGACGAAGGGCAGCCGGCGCGGTCTCCGCGCGCGCAAGCGCAGCCTGTAGCGCGCGCCACCGAGCCGCCCACCCCCTCGCCGCCTCCGTCCGGACGGCCCGGGCCCGGGAATCGCGGGCCGGCGCGCCCGGCTGCCGGCACGCGGGCTCAGCCCGTCACGGAGCCCGCCGTCAGCCCCTCCACGAGGTACTTCTGGAAGACCAGCACGAGAAGGACGGCGGGGAGCGCCGCCAGGAACCCCGACGCGGCGATCACCGAGTAGTCGATGTTGATCTGCCCGTTCATGCCGGCGATCACCGGCGGCAGCGTCGTGGTGCCGAGCCGGGTGTTCAGCACCTGCGCCACGACGAACTCGTTCCAGCAGAGCATGAAGGTGAAGGCGCCTCCCGCCACCAGCCCCGGTCCCGAGACGGGGACGACGACCCGGTAGTAGGCCTGCAGCCGGTTGCACCCGTCGACCAGCGCGCTCTTGTCGAGGTCGGCCGGGATCGTCTCGAAGTAGGCCTTCATGATCCAGATCGTGAAGGGCAGCGTGAAGGAGCAGTAGGCGAGGACGAGCCCGGTCAGCGTGTTCTGGAGGCCGAGGGCGCGGAACATCAGGAAGAAGGCCGGCACCAGCACGACGGTGGGGAGCATCCGGGTGAAGAGGAGCGCGAAGAGCGAGAGGCCCTTGAGCGGGAACCGGTAGCGCGCGTACGCGTAGCCGGCCGTCGTCCCCACGACCAGGTTGAGCATGGTGACGACGACCGCGACGACCAGGCTGTTGAGCATCGAGGGCAGGATCTTGGCGGCCTGGCCCTCGGCGTGGAAACGGACGAGACCGAGCACCATCCGGTAGTTGTCGAGGGTCACCTCGGGCGGGACGAACGCGAGCGGGCGCGCGAGCAGGTTCCGCTGGTACGAGACGCTGGTGACGAAGAGCCAGAGGAACGGGCCGACCAGCCAGGCGGCGACCAGGCACACGAGCCCGTACACGAGGAGCCGCTGGGTGAACGGGCGGGTCCGCGCCCGGTACCGGCCCGCCGCGTACGCGCCGCTCCTGACCGCTCCCGCCCGCACCGCCTCACGCCTCCCGGTCGAGCTTCCGGAACAGGAGCCGGTGGTAGACGAGCGTCAGGAGCAGACAGAGCGCCGTCAGCGTGTAGAGGATCGCCGTGCCCGGACCGAACTTGAAGTACTTGAAGCTCGTCTGGAAGCCGAGCCAGGAGATCGTCGTGGTGTCGTCGCCCGGCCCGCCCATGGTGAGGATGTAGATCAGGTCCAGCATGAGGAAGCCGTTCACGGTGGCGAGGACGAGGACGAGGAAGACGATCGACCGGAGCGCGGGCAGGGTCACGTACCGGAGCTTCTGCCAGTACCCCGCGCCGTCGACTTCCGCCGCCATGTAGAGCTCGACCGGGATCGACTGCATCCCGGCCAGGAAGAGCAGCGTGGCGAACGGCGCCTGGTTCCACATGTAGACCGAGACGAGGACGTTGAGCGCGCTGAAGCCATGCTTGAAGAACGAGACGTACTGGTCCAGGAGGCCCACGTTGTGGAGGAGCCCGTTGAGCGCGCCGAACTCGACGTCGAGGATCCCCTGCCAGAGGAGACCCACCACGACGCGCGAGAGGGACCAGGGGATCAGGAGGAGGCTCCGCATCAGCGGCCGGCCGTAGAACCGCTCGTGCAGGACCAGGGCCATGCCCAGTCCGACCAGCGTCGTCTCCGCGACGAAGGCGCCGACGAAGTAGGCGGTGCGCCAGAAGGAGCTCCAGTAGAGCGGATCGGAGAGCAGGCGGACGTAGTTCTGGAAGCCGACGAACCGGAAGAGCGGCAGCCGGACGCCGAAGAGCTCGACGGCCGGTCCGGTCACCCGGAGCAGGTTCACGTCGGCGAAGCTCATCCAGAGCGAGTACGCGAGCGGAAAGGCGACCACGAGGGCGATGCCGAGGAAGGCCGGGAGGACGAGGAGCGACGCGAACGACGCCTCGGACAGCCGGCCCCGCCCGAGCCCGAGCGCGGGTAGCCAGGGGCGGCTCGACACCTGTCCCGGCAGCGCGGGGAGCCTCATTGGTCAGCGATCCGCCGCCGGCCGCGGGCGCCGGCAGCGTGTCGCGCGTGATCGTGCCTCATGGGGGGAGGCAGGCCCGATGCCCTCGCCGAAGGGCTCCGAGCGGCGGCTTCGCCGCCGGCCCACCCCCCCCCAACCCTTAGAGGGGGGGCATCGGGGGGGTCGTCCGAGACCCCCCCGAAGCTCACAGGAGCGAGCGCTGGAGCTTCGTGAGCTCCTTCAGGCCCTGCGGGACCGTCAGGCTGCCCCGGATCAGGTTGTGGGCGATGGGGACCGCCTTGGCGTCGTACTCCCCGTACCAGGGCTCCTTGTAGGCCGCGATCGCCTTGCCCTTCTCGTATTGCCGGCGCAGGAGCTTGAGGTCCACCCAGCGGTCGTAGGAGGCGATGATCTCCGGGTGGTCGTACATCTCGGGGTAGGGGTTGTCGAGGCCCGAGATGAGGCACCACTGCCGCTGCACGTACCACTCGCCGGTGAGGTTGCCGCCGAGGAACCGGGCGAGCTTCCACGCGTCGTCGAGCACCTTGGTCTTGGCGTTGATGGTGTAGGAGTCGGTCCACATGTAGGTCTGGCCCGTGCCCGGGTACATCGTCATCTTGGCCTTCTTCGGCGCGAGCTTCGAGTTTTCCGGCTCGCCGGCGATCGTCTTGAGGTAGTAGGAGTGGTTCGTGTGGTAGGCGTACCGTCCGGTCCAGAAGAGCCGGTGCGTGTCGGTGGAGGAGGTCTTCGTGAGGACCTCCGGGTTCACCAGCTCGGCTTTCCACACCTTCTGCCACCGCTCCATGGCGCGGGCCGCGCCGGGCTCCTGGTCGACGATCAGCTGGTTCTTCGCGTCGAAGACCTGGGCGCCCTCGGAGAAGCAGTCCGTCATGAGCTGCGGCATGGTGCCGGAAGGGCTCACGTTCCAGTTCGGCAGGAAGGGCGTATCGCTCACCTTGTCTTTCTTGAGCTTCGCGCAGTGCTCGATCAGCTCGTCCCAGCTCTTGGCCGGCGCCTTGATGCCGGCCTGCTGCAGCATCGGCTCGTTGTAGATGAGGATGAAGAGGCTCGTGAAGTAGGGAAGCGCCGCGAGCTTGCCGTCCTTGTTCTTGAGGCTCTCGAGGTTCGCCGGGGTCATCTTCCGCTTCAGCTCGTCGATGCCCGGCAGGTCGTCCAGCGGGCGGATCAGCCCGTTCTCGTACCAGCGCTCGCGGTAGTTGTGGGCGCAGTACATCACGTCGAGAAGCTCGCCGGCGAAGGCGCGGGTCTCGATGGTCGGATGGTACTGGGCCCAGGGGATCGCCTCGTACTTCACCTGTCCGCCGAACTTCTGGTTGTAGTGGGTGACGTAGTCCTTGACGGTGTCGGGCTTGAACACCCAGCCGACGAAATTGACGGGCTTGTCCGCCCGCGCCGTCCCGGCGAGGCCGTCGGCCAGGACGGCCGAGGCGCCGAGCAGTCCCGCGGTCTTGAGAAACGTGCGGCGGTCCGTCGTGCTCATGGTCTCCTCCTCTGAGCGCCGTCGGGCGTCAGGCCAGGGGCGGGCGCGGGCTCCGGCTCGTGAACGAACGGGCCCCTCTCTCGTCGCGGTGTCGCGATTGTGGGCGCCGCCGCGCGCGGCTGTCAAGGGCTCCCCGCCTCAGGGCCGGAAGAGGTGGTCGAGGACCAGGGCCTTGACGTCCGTCGCGGACAGCGTCGCGGCGGGCAGGAGATCGGGCTCGCTCGAGAGGAGCACGGGCCCGGGGGCGCCGTCCGCCGGCAACCGGCCGTGGGAGCCCTTGACGAGGCCCGCGTCCAGGGGGATCACGTCCATCAAGTAGCGGAAGCCGAGCGCCTTCTTGGCCAGCGTCCACCCGATCCTGAGCTTCGGCGCCCTGAGCGCGGGGTCGAGGAACAGCTCGACCGGATCGTAGCCGGGCTTGCGGTGGATGTCGACGGTCCGGGCGAAGTCGGGGGCGACCGCGTCGTCCAGCCAGTAGTAGTAGGTGAACCACCGGTCGGGGCGCGCGATCGCCACGAGCTCGCCGGCCCGCGGGTGGTCGAGCGCGTGGGCGCGCTTGCCCGTGTCGTCGAGGACCGCCTCGACGCCGGGGAGCGTCTCGAGCAGGCGCCGGACCTCGGGGACGCGCTCCGGGCGCCTGACGTAGACGTGGGCCACCTGGTGGTCCGCCACGGCGAACGCCTCGGACGCTCCCGCGTCGAGCAGCTCGCGCCCGAGCTCGGTCCGGACCCGGGTGAGCTTGGCCTCCCGGAGCGCGCGGTTCACGTGGACGGCGCCGCTGACGGCGGTGATCCCGTACTCCGAGAGGACGACCACGCGGGCCCCGTCCCGGCGGACGTGCCCGATCAGCTCGCCGGCGATCCCGTCGATCGCGGCGAGGTCCTTCCGGATGTCGGGGTGGTGCGGGCCGAGACGCTGGAGGTTGTAGTCGAGGTGCGGGAGGTAGACGAGCGTGAGCGTCGGCCGGCGCGTGTCGTAGACGTGGCGCGCGCAGTCGGCGATCCAGCGACTCGCCGCGAGATCGGTGGCCGGGCCCCAGAACTGGAAGAGCGGGAACTGGCCGAGGCGGGCATTCAGCTCGTCACGGAGCTCCGCTGGCTGCGTGTAGATGTCAGGGATCTTCCGGCCGTCGGCGGGGTACATCGGGCGCGGCGTCACCGACCACGTCGCCGCGCTGTGCATGTTGTACCACCAGAACAGCTTGGCGCACGTGAACGCCGGGTCACGCCGTTGGGCGGCCTCCCAGACCTTCTCCCCGGCGACCAGCCGGTTCGACTGACGCCAGAGCCAGACCTCCGACAGGTCGCGGAAGTACCAGCCGTTGGCGACGACGCCATGGCCCCGCGGGAGGAGCCCGGTGGTGAGCGTGGCCTGCACGGAGCAGGTGACGGCCGGGAGGATCGTGCGGAGGGGGCGGGAGGCGCCCTCACGCGCGAGAGCGGCGAGGCTCGGAGTCGCGTCGCCGACGAGCTCACCGGTCAGCCCGACGACGAGAAGGACGAGCGTCCGGTGCACGGGCTGGGGTCGGGCGCGCCGGCCCGATGGCCGCCGTGCCGCGTGGATCAGGCGCCCCGCCGCGCCGGGTCGCCGGGCGCGCCGGTGACCCGGGGGGCCTGGCCGCGCAGGACCGAGTTCCCCTCGAACAGCTGGCTCTGGTCGATGGCGGGTTCCGCCTCGAGCGCTGCGGAGTCCAGCTGCCCGCTCTGGGCGAAGAAGGCCACGGGGTTGTCCCAGGCGACCCGCCGGACGTCGGCCTCGGCGATCCCGCTCTCGCGCATGAGGGCGACCGTCTTCGGCACCTTGAGGGGGTCGCTCACTCCCCAGTCCGCCGCGCTGTTGATCAGGATCCGCTCGGTCCCGTAACGCTTCACCAGCGCGACCATGCGGGGTTCGTCCATCTTCGTGAAGGGGTAGATGGAGTGGCCGGCCCAGCAGCCGGTCGCGAGCACGAGCGGCAGCGTCTCCTCGGTGTTGTGGTCGACGAGCACCCGCCCTTCCGGGAAGCCGACGTCCCGGACCAGGGCGAGGCTCCGCTCGGTGCCCCGCTTCTTGTCCCGGTGCGGGGTGTGGATCAGGACCGGCAGGTCGAAGCGGAGCGCGAGCTCGAGCTGGGCGGCGAAGTATTTCTCTTCCTCGGGAGTCTGGTCGTCGAAGCCGATCTCCCCGACCGCCACGACGCCGTCCTTCGCGAGGTAGCGCGGCAGGAGCTCGATCACGCCGGGCGCGACGCGCCGGTTGTTCGCCTCCTTCGGGTTCAAGGACAGCGTGCAGAAGTGGTGCACGCCGAACTGACTCGCACGGAAGCGCTCCCAGCCGAGCAGCCCGTTGAAGTAGTCCTCGAAGGTGCCGACGTGGGTCCGCGGTTGCCCGAGCCAGAACGACGGCTCGACGATGGCGGCGATGCCGGCCTGGGCCATCGCCTCGTAGTCGAGGGTCGTCCGCGAGGTCATGTGGATGTGCGGATCGAAAAGCTTCATGCCCGGCTCCCGTTCTCGCCCAGAAGGTAGGTGACGTCGTCCGGAACGCTCCGGCCCGCCGCCCGCCGCTCGCTGGCGTAGTCGGCGGCCATCCGCCGGAGCTCCGCCGTGATCCGGGTCTCGAGCCCGAGGATACGCCCGACGGCGACGCCGACGAAGACGGCTTTCAGGACCATCTGGTTGAAGCTCGGCTCGGGGAAGTGCGCCGCCGGGTCCGGGTTCTCGCACGCGATCGCCTCGAAGAG
>JBIOTN010000113.1:0-17899 GCA_044866005.1 Candidatus Rokuibacteriota bacterium
ACCTCGTCTCGGTAACGTGGCGGAAAGGAGCCGGAGGTCCGCGCGGGCGCCGATCTCCGAGCGGCGGCTTCCCCCCCGCAAACGAGGGGGGGCATCGGGGGGGGCTTCCGAGACCCCCCCGAGGAACCTAGAGGCCCAGGACCTCCCGCCACTTCCGAAACGTCTCGTCCAGCAACTCGGGCGTCGCCTCCGCCACGGGCGGGAACTCGTCCCGCCACTCGTAGGGGCGGCAGGCGTCGATGAGGGCCCGGGAGTTGAGTCCCTTCTGGCCCGGGCGGATGGCCGGATCCAGCGGGCCGCTCCAGGCGCGGCGGATGATGTCGATGGAGCGCTCGGGGTCGGACCGGGTGGAGATCGCCCAGAGGACGTCCCACGTGCTCGACGGGTCGATGTCGTCGTCCACCACGACCACGTACCGGCCGAGGTAGGCGCCGGCCTGGCACTGGGCCGCCGCCAGCACGGTCTGCCGGGCATGGCCGGGATACGCCTGCTTGATCGACACGATGTTGAAGAGCCGCCCGCCGCCGGCCTCGTGACACCAGACACCCTTCACGTTCGGAATGCCCATCTTCTCGAGCTGGTCCCAGATCAGCGCGGACTTCACGATTCCCTTGCTGAAGGAATAGTCCGACGGCGGCCGACTGGGACGGGCACAGGTGAGGATCGGATCGTCGCGGTAGTAGACGGCCTGGACCTCGACGAACGGCTCCGCCCGCTCGCCGCTGGCGTAGTAGCCGGTCCACTCGCCGAACGGCCCCTCGTCCTTCCCCTCGCCGGGCCGCAGCAGTCCCTCGTAGGCGACCTCGGCCGTCGCGGGGATCGGCAGCCCGGTGTGGCGGCCCTCCATCACCTCGATCGGCGCGCCCTTGAACCCGCCCGCGTAGTCGAGCTCGGAGAGCCCGTAGGGCACCTCGTTGCCCGAGGCGAGGAAGAGCGCCGGGTCCTGCCCCACGCAGACCACGACCGGACACGGCTGGCCGCGCTCGAAATACTTCTGGCGGTGGATCCGGCCGTGCTTCCCCGGGGACATGTAGAGCCCCACCGTCCGCTTGTCGTGGATCATGCCCCGATACGTCCCGAGGTTGATCCACCCTTCGTCGGGATCCCGGGTCACCACCAGGCAGCCCGTGCCGATGTACCGGCCGCCGTCCCGCTCGTGGTGCAGCGGCACGGGGAACTTGAGGAGGTCGATCGCCTCTCCCTCGTCCACGTGCTCGCAGATCGGTCCGCTGTTCGTCGCCTTCGGCGGAATCGGATGAAAGTCGCGGATCTTCTGCCGGTAGGCCTGAACCAGCTCGAGGCCGCTGTCCACCATGGGCAGGGCCAGGGTGAGGGCCATCCGCTTCACGGAACAGGTCATGCCGAAGAGCGTCCGGAACCCGCGGGGATAGCCCGGCACCCGGTCGAAGAGGATGGCCGGCGCCGGCTGAGGGCCGCGCCGGTAGAGCAGCTCGGTGATCGCGCCCATCTCGAGGCGCCAGTGGGCGCCGTCGACCGTTCGGAGCTGGCCCAGCTCGTCGACCCGGGCCAGCCATTCGCGGAGATCGCCGTAGGACATGACCGCTCCAGCGCGGCGGCCGTCCCGCTCGCGCGCCCGTGAGGTGGGAACCGGGTGGCGTCCCGACGGCCCCGTCTGGGCGGCGTGGCTCGACCGGCCGCGGGCACGAAGGCGAGGAGCCTGGAAAACCCGCGTGGTTCAATTTACCATGTTCCCCTTGACGAGGGTCAAGCTCTAATATTAGACATTACTCATGGCCTCCTTCACGCCGACCCGCCGGGAGCGCGTGTCCGCGGAGATCGTGCAGCAGCTGCGCACGGCCATCCTCACGGGCGGCCTCAGGCCCGGCGACCGGCTCCCGCCCGAGAAGGAGCTGGCCGAGCAGTTCGGCGCGAGCCGCGGACCCGTCCGCGAGGCGATCCGGTCGCTCGAAGAGGCGGGGCTCCTGGTCGTCCGCCGCGGGTTCCGGGGCGGGGCCTTCGTGCGGGACGGCGATCTGCGCCAGGCGACGGAATCGCTGTCGATGCTGATCCGCCTGGGCAAGGCCTCCATCCACGACCTGACGGAAGCGCGGTTGATCCTGGAGCCGCGGATCGCGGCGCTCGCCGCCCAGCGGATCACGGAGGAGGAGCTGGCCGAGGTGGAGCAGCACGTCGTGAAGCACGCCGCCGCCATCGAGGCGGGCGACCTCTACGCCACCGCCGATCTCGGCTTCCACCGGATGGTCGCCGCGGCGTCGAAGAACCCGGCGCTCGCCCTCTTCGGGAACGCGATGGCGGACCTCATGGTCCAGGAGGTCGTGGCGCGCCTCGAGATGGACACGGCGACGAATCGCGCGAATCTCGCCTTCCACGAGCGGATCTACGCGGCGCTCCTCCACCGGGACGCCGACGCGGCCTCCCGGGAAATGCTCGAGCACGTCCTGGAGGTCCAGGAACGCCTGGCGGCACTCTTGCCGGGAACGAACTGACCGCCCGACGAACTCACCGGAGGAACGGCAATGGCGAAGTCAGCGGCGACGATCACGAAGAAGGACATCTCGAGCCTCCGGAGCACGCTCGAGCATTTCCGGGAGGCGGGCGAGCTCCTCACCTCCGACGTCGAGATCGACCCGCATCTGGAGCTGGCGGCGATCCAGAAGCGGCTGGACGGCGGGCCGCCGATGCTGTTCGAGCGGGTCAAGGGCTACCCCAACGCGCGGCTGGCCAACAACATCTACGCCTCCGCCGATCGCATCGCCCGCCTCTTCGGCGTGGAGGACCCGAGCAAGTTCAAGTTCAAGGCCGTGGAGGCCATCCGCCAGCCGACCCCCCCGATCGAGGTGAAGGACGCGCCGTGCCAGGAGGTCGTGCTCACCAAGGACGTGGACGTGTGGGACCGCGTGCCCATGATCTCGCACTCCCAGTCCGACCCCGGCCGCACGCTCGGCGCCGGCAACACCGTCGTCCGCGGCCGGTTCTTCTGGGGCGGCTCCCACATCGGATACAACCGGATGAATTTCCGGGGCCCCGACTACTCGAGCTTCCAGATCTCCCCGGGCTCCCACATGGACATGATCGCCACCCACTGGTACCGCAAGGAGCCCATCCCGATGACCATCAACATCGGGGTGCCGCCCGCCTGCACCCTGATGGCGGGCTCCGGCTTCACCTACATGATCCTGCCCAAGGGGGCCGACGAGCTGGGCGTGGCCGGCTCGCTCCAGGGCTTCCCGGTGGAGGTCGTGAAGGCCCGGACCGTGGACGCCTGGGCGATCGCCAATGCCGAGTACGTCATCGAGGGCTACCTCGACACGACCCAGAAGGTGTGGGAGAGCCCCATCGCCGAGAAGGACGGCAAGCAGGGCGTCTACCCCTTCCACCCCGAGTGGGCCGGCTACATGGGGAAGGCCTACCGGACCTACAAGTTCCAGGCCACCGCCATCACGCACCGGAAGGACAAGCCGATCTACTACGGCCTCATCGTCCACGGCATGGACGACCACTACATCGACGTGTCCATGCGCGAGGCCGCCTTCCTCGAGGTCGCCGACCGGATCTCGCCGGGCTTCTGCGTGGACACCCACATCCCCATGGGGATGACCGACTGGGGCGGCGTCATCTTCCAGGTGAAGAAGCGCCGGCAGCGGGACGAGGGGCTCCAGCGGAACATCCTCACGGCGGCCATGGCGCTCTCGCTCGGGATGAAGCTGGGGATCGCGGTGGACGAGGACATCGACATCTACGAGCCCGAGGACATCCTGTGGGCGCTGGCGACGCGGACCACCCCGGAGAGCATCCAGACCGTGTGCGCGGGCGGCTTCGGCCAGACGTTCCAGCCGAGCGCGCGGAGCACGGCCGGCGAGCGCGACTGGACGCAGAGCAACATCCAGTTCCAGGGCGGGCTGGCCATCGACGCGACGGTGCCGTTCGTCTACAAGGACGCCTTCGAGCGGGCCCGGTACGAGATCGAGCGGGTGGACCTCCAGAAGTGGTTCACGCCCGAGCAGATCGCGCGCGCCAAGGCGTCACAGGAGAGCTATGCCCGATGGATGTCGGAGCGAGGAATCTAGCGGCCGGGAGCTATCTGATGCTGCACGGCGGCGAAGGCGATGTCAGCAGTGGCGAGGTGAGCCGGCGGCCCGGCCGCTACCGCTCCGAGTGCTGCCGGGCCGCGCGCGACGCGCCCCTCGGGGCGACGCTGCCGCCGTGTCCCACCTGTGGCCAGCCGGCCGAGTGGACCTGGACCGGTCCCCTGGAGGCCGGGTCGAGGGCCAGCGGATGAGGCCGGAGGGGGTGGGCGGATCGGCGTTCCGCGACGTGGACGCGCTCCTCGCGGAGGCGGCGCGGCGCTGGGGTGAGCGGCCCTATCTCCAGAGCCTCGCGTCGGGGGCGCCGCTGACCTTCGCCGAGGTCGACGCCGCGTGCCACCGGATCGCCCACCTCCTGGCCGACCGCGGGATCCGGGCGACCGACCGCGTCTCGGTCCTGAGCGAGAACTGCCTCGAGCTGGTCCTCCTCTTCTTCGGCGTCCAGCGGTACGGCGCCTCCGTGAACCCCATCAACGTCGAGGTGAACGTCAAGAACGTCCGCCAGATCCTCGACGACGTCCAGCCGCGGCTCGTCCTCTGGAGCCGGACGATCCCCGACGAGCTCCAGATGCTCGTCCGGGACGCCTCCCACGCCGTCCCGTTCACGCCGCGCGGCGCCGCGGCCGGGCCGCCGGCGGCCCCGGACGATCTCTTCGCGCGCCTCGCGGACTACCCCGCCGCGCCGTGTGACCGTCGCGTGGGGACGCCGCGCGGCATCGCCATCATCGACCACACCTCGGGCACCACGGCCACGCCGAAGGGCGTCTGCATCAGCCACGAGGCCTACTTCTACATGGCGGATTCCCTCGTGCAGCGGCTCGGGATCACGGAGGCGGACCGGCTCCTCGAGTACCGGGCGCTCTCCTGGGCCTCGCCGCAGGTCCTCTCGCTCGGTCCGACGCTCCAGGCCGGCGCCCGCCTGGTGCTGGCGCCGAGGTTCTCGCGGACCCGGTTCTTCGACTGGATCCGCGAGCACGGAATCACGATCGCCGCGGGCGTCCCGGCCGTCTTCGAGATGCTCCTGGACCGGCCGGCGACCATCACGCGGGCCGACCTGCCGACGCTTCGCTTCATCACCAGCAGCGCGGCCCCCCTCCCGGCCGAGCGGCAGCGAGAGTTCGAGCGCCGCTACGGGCTGCCCATCGTCCAGGGCTGCGGCATGACCGAGGCGGGATTCATGGGCATGAACCCGCCCGACGCGCGGCGGCCCGGGTCGATCGGCCGTCCCGTGCCCAACATCACCCTCTGGTTCGCCGACGAGCAGGGCGGCCCCTGCCCGCCCGGCCAGGTCGGCGAGCTCACGGTGAGCGGCCCCCAGCTCGGGACCGGGTACCTCGCGAGCGGCGGGATGGTGGAAGCCTTCCCCGCCGACGGGTTCCGCACCGGCGACGTCGGGTACCTGGACGCCGACGGCTACGTGTACCTCACGGACCGGAAAAAGGACCTCATCATCCGCGGTGGGGTGAACATCGCGCCGATGGAGGTGACGAGCGCGCTGCTCGGCCATCCGGGGGTGGCCGAGGCCGCCACGATCGGAGTGCCCGACCCCGTCTACGGCGAAGCGGTCGCCAGCTTCGTCGTCCCGCGTCCGGGCCAGACGGTCACGCGCGACGAGCTCCTCGCCCACTGCAAGGGTCGCCTGTCGGCCTTCAAGCTCCCGCAACACCTGCTCGTGGTCGATGCGATCCCGCGGAGCGACCGCGGGAAGCTCGCCCGCGAGCCGCTGCGCGCGCTCTGGCAGGCGCTGACCCGCACATGAGGTCCTCATGAGACTGGTGGTCGGCATCTCCGGGGCGACGGGCGTCATCTACGGGATCCGGCTGCTCGAGGTCCTGCGACACCACGCCGAGCTGGAGACCCACCTCGTCGTCAGCCGGGCGGCGAAGCGCACGATCGTGGAGGAGACGGATTACGCCGTCAAGGACGTCGAGGCGCTCGCGACGCAGGCCTACGACGACCGGGACATCGGCGCCGCGCTCGCCAGCGGCTCGTTCAAGACGGCCGGCATGATCATCGCCCCCTGCAGCATCAAGACGGCCTCGGCGCTGGCGAACTGCTACGCCAGCACCCTCATCGCGCGGGCCGGTGACGTGACCCTGAAAGAAGGGCGCCCGCTCGTCGCGGTCGTCCGCGAGACGCCGCTCCACGTCGGCCACCTCCGCCAGCTGCTCGCCCTGGCGGAGATGGGCGCGGTCATCCTGCCGCCGGTGCCGGCCTTCTATCACCGCCCCCAAACCGTCGACGACATCGTCAACCACACGGTCGGACGCGTCCTCGACCGGTTCAACGTGGCCCACGGCCTGGTGCGCGAGTGGACCGGGAGCGGGCGCCCGCCGCGAACCTGACACGCCCGCCCGAGGCGAGAGACCCGGGCGCGGAGGAGAGCCGCCGATGACGATCTCCAACAGCTCCGCCACGATGCGGACCACGTACCAGCAGTGGCAGGAGGCCGAAGGCCTGCCCGTGATCCGAGGCTTCTACGTGGAGGACCTCCGGACCGTCGTGCTCTCCCCCTGGGCGCGCACGGGCGGCCGCGGGGTCTTCATCGACATGGAGGGCACCGGCGGGACCAACGCCTCCTACGTCTGCGAGATCCCCCCCGGCGGGAAGCTCGCGCCGCGCCGCCACCTCTACGAGGAGGTCGTCTACGTGCTGGCCGGTCGCGGCTCGACCGCCGTGTGGGTCGACGGCGGCCCCCGGATCACCTTCGAGTGGCACGCCGGAAGCCTGTTCGCGATCCCCCTCAACGCCCGGTACCAGCACTTCAACGCCTCGGGCACGGAGCCGGCCCGCTACTACGCGGTCAACAGCGCCCCGCTGGTCATGAACCTCTTCCACGACGACGAGTTCGTGTTCGACAACCCCTTCGTGTTCCGCGACCGCTTCACCGGGGAGACGGAGAGCTTCGGCGGCAAGGGCACGTTCCTCGCCAGCCGGGTCTGGGAGGCCAACTTCATCCCCGACGTGCGGACGTTCCAGCTCATCGAGTGGAAGGAGCGCGGCGCCAGCGGGACCAACATCCTCTTCGAGCTGGCCAACAACACGCTGATCGCGCACATCTCCGAGTTCCCGGTCGGCACCTACAAGAAAGCGCACCGCCACGGGCCGGGGGCCAACGTGATCATCCTGAGCGGCCAGGGCTTTTCCCTGTGCTGGCCGGACGGCCAGTCCTGGACCAAGGTCGACTGGCACGAGGGCAGCGTCTTCGTCCCCCCCGACTACTGGTGGCACGAGCACTTCAACACCGGCGGGACGCCGGCGCGCTACCTGGCGATCCGCTGGGGGAGCGTCAAGCACAAGCTCGACGACAAGTGGGACGGGCTCGCCAGCGACCGCGCCAAGGGCGGCAACCAGATCGAGTACGAGGACGAGGACCCGGCCATCCGCGAGCTCTTCGAGGCCGAGCTGGCCAAGGCCGGGGTCACGAGCCGCATGCCCGCCGTCGCGCGGCGCTGATGCACGACTTCCCGCACCCGCACGAGCACGAGGACCACGAGGGCGATCCCCGGGGGCTGCCCGATGAGACCCACCCCGCGTGGGGCGCCGAGCGCGTCGAGCTCCGGAGCGTCGGCATCGACATCGGCTCCTCGACCTCGCACCTGACGTTCTCCCGCCTCGTGCTCCGCCGCCTGGGCCGGGAGCTCAGGAGCCGCTTCCGCGTGGTGGAGCGCGCGGTGGTCCACGAGTCCCCCATCCTGCTGACCCCGTACCGGGACCCCGCCACCATCGACGCGGCCGCCCTGCGCGCGTTCATCGAGGAGAGCTACCGCCGGGCCGGGCTGTCGCGCGACCTCGTGGACACGGGGGCGGTGGTGGTCACGGGCGAAGCCGCCAAGAAGGAGAACGCCGAGGCGATCCTGGCCCTCTTCGCGCGCGACGGCGGACGGTTCGTCTGCGCCGCCGCCGGCCCGCGGCTCGAGGCCATCATGGCCGCCCATGGCTCGGGCGCCGTGGCGCGGTCCCGGACCGGCGGGCCCGTCCTCAACGTCGACGTCGGCGGCGGGACCTCGAAGCTCGCCCTCTGCCGGGACGGCGAGGTCGTGGACAGCGCGGTGATCAACGTGGGGGGCCGTCTGGTCGCGCACGACGAGGGTCGGGTCACCCGCCTGGAAGAGGCCGGCCGCTGGCTGGCCGAGGCGGCCGGCGTGCGCCTGGAGCTCGGCGACCGCCTGGTCGGCGCCGCGGGCGACGCGACCACGGAGGCGCTCGTCGGCCGCATGGTCGACTGTCTCTTCGAGGTCGTCGCGCGGCGCCCGCTCTCCCCGCTCAGCCGGCGGCTCATGCACACCGGGCCGCTCGCCGGGCCGGACGCGCCGGCGAGCCTCATGTTCTCGGGCGGCGTCAGCGAGTACGTCTACGGCCGCACGGAGGCCGACTTCGGAGACCTGGGGCCCCGGCTCGGCGCCGCCATTCGCCGCCGGCTCGACGGGCCCGGGCTCGGCGCGATGCTGGTCGAGCCGGACGCGACCATCCGGGCCACGGTGATCGGCGCGGCCCAGTACACGGTCCAGGTGAGCGGGAGCACCATCTTCCACCCGGGCCGCGGGCGCCTCGCGCTCCGCAACCTCCCCGTCTTTCCCGTCCGCCTCGCCGGCCCGCTCACCGCCGCCACCGCGGCCGAGGCGGTCCGCCGCGCCATCGACGGCCACGATCCCGCCGAGCTCGCCGGCCCCATCGCGCTGGCGATCGCCTGGGCGTTCGGCTCGAGCTACGAGGAGCTGCGGGCGCTCGGCGAGGGGCTCACGAAGGCGCTCGGCCGGCGCGAGGCGCCCATCGTGCTGGCATTCGATCGCGACATCGCGCAGCTCGTCGGCCACCTCCTCACGGAGGAGCTCGACGCCGGCCCGAACGTCGTCGCGGTCGACGAGCTGGATCTCCAGACCTTCGACTACATCGACGTCGGCGACCCCCTCCCCGTCTCCGGCATCGTGCCGGTCGTGATCAAGTCGCTCGTCTTCCGCCCGGCGCCCGTCCTCGCCGCGCAGCCCGCCTCCTGACACCCGATCCGCGGCGGGCCCACGCGCACGTGCCCCGGCCGTCGCGTGTCGCCCGAGACATCTCGGCTATCGCAGTGACCAGTGGGCCAATCGCACCGCGTGCCAGACCATCCGGGCGCCGACCAGCGCCAGGGAGCCCGCCAGAAGGCGCCGGATCACGGGGGCCGATGCGCGTAACGACGCGCGGGCGCCGACCTGGGCCCCCAGGAGCACCCCGAGCCCCATGACAGCCGCCGTCACGATTCGCACGTGACCCAGCCCCCAGAACGTCAGGGCCCCCACGAACGCCGAGATACTGAGCACGAAGTGCGAGGTCGCCGTGGCGACGTGCACGGGGAGTCCCAGCGCCACGATGAGAAACGGCACATGGATGACGCCGCCCCCGATCCCGAGGAGGCTGGAGAAGAGTCCCACCAGCACGCTGACGAGGACGCCCTTCCCGGCGTCCACCCGGTACACGTGGGGTTCGCCGGTGACATCGACGACCTGCCGGACCGCGGCCCGGGAGGAAGGGCGTGCCGTCCGCCCGGCGAAGAGGAGCGCCGCGATCACGATGAGGACCAGGCCGAAGCCGAGACTGAATACGTACGACGTGAGGGTGCGGGTCAAATAGGCGCCGCCCACCGCACCGGGCACGGTCGCCGCGGCGAATCTCCAGCCCAGGGAGAGATCCACGCGGCGCTGCCGGAGATAGGCGATGGCGCCCGACAGCGCGTTCAGGAAGACCACCGCGAGCGAGGTCCCGACGGCATCGGCGGGCGGGAAGTGGTAGCCGAGCAGCAGGATCGGCACCACGAGAAAGCCGCCCCCGGCGCCGATCAGTGTTCCGAACGCGCCGATCAGGAGGCCGGCGACCAGCAGGATCAGCCCGTCGAGAAAAGGCGTATCGATCCTCGGCGGCCGGCGTGGTTCCCTGCTCGACGGGAGGAGACCGAGGCCCTGGTCCCGTGGTTACCGGGCGATCCAATCGAGGCCCGCTTGCGCCGCTCGTCGCAGTTCCAGCGCGCGCACCCAGGCCTGTTGCTCCGCGGACGTCAGCCGCTCCTGTAGCCGGACGACCAACTGGTGAAACGCTTCGAGCGCCTCACCGCAATCCTCGGCCGCCTCCATCACCGCGGCAGTGCGTCGCCAGAGCCGGGTCACCTGGTCCTCGGCAATCCCACGATCGCCCTTCACCAGGCGCCGGTAATCGTCCCCGAAGGCCTCGTATTCGACCCGCGCCAGCCGTCCGTCTCTGAAGGCCGTTCGCAGGACCTCCGTCGGCCGGCCGGCGACGGGCGGCGTCCACAGGAGCCACGAGTCCAGGCGCGTGTCCGGCGTCGATATCGTTTCGCGGCCGGCCGCGCGTGCGACCTCCTGGACCGTCATGCCGGGGTTGAGCCGCTGGTACAGGGTCCCGAGATCGAGATTGGCGACGGGCAGAGTCTGATCAGCGAGCACCGGCAACCGGGCGGTGAGTAGCAGGCCCAGGAGCGCCAGGCTGGCGACCAGCCGCGGATCTCGTCGGCCGGACATGCGGCACCTCATTTGCGCGTCACTGCGGGAAAAGCGCCACGAGCGGCCACACGGCTGACTCGTGGGCGGGGGCGAGGACTCGCTCGAGTCGCCTCGCGCGCGGCTCACCTGGTTTCTTGGAGGTATCTTAACCGGACCATCGACAAAAGCCCAGGCGCGCTCGCCGCCGATCGCCGCCGTCGCGACCCGGGGCTCGCCACTCGTGTCGATGGCGCCGTGTGAAGGCTCCCACGGCGCTCGCCACCAGACCGCGGGCGGGACCTCCGCGCGCATCTGCCCCCGGGCGCGGCGACGCTCGCCTCCCCGGGAGCAGCATGGCGGAGAAGAGTTCCCTCGAATTCCGTGTCGGTCGTACAATGGCCGCCGGCGCCCAACGGGACGTCCGCCCGATGGGGCCGGCGGGTGAGACCCGGTCCCGACGACTGCCCGGATCGACGCGACCGCCTCGTCGTGGAGGGACAGGATCGTGATGCCGCACTCCCCGCGTGTCGTCTCCGTCGAGCGTGTGGGGCCGGTCGTGGCTGGGGGCGCGAGGGCCCCGAGTCCCGTGCCGCCGTCCCCGAGGCCAGCCGGCCGCGCCCGGTGCCCCACCCTCGTCCTGCCGGTCGTCGCCGGCGGGCTCGTCGTCGCGCTCACCGTCGCCACCGTCCTGGCGCAAGGGAGCGATTCCGGCGGCCACCCCACGCTCAACGGGCAGGGCGTGTTCGCGGCGTGGAACCCCAGCGCCGGGCGCGGCTCCTCCGGTGGCTATGCGAGCGAGGACCGCCCCAACCTGGCGGGGTGGGACTACCGGATCAACGTCCCCTACGTCCGGCTCAACCCGACGTACTTCCGAAACCGGTCGGCCGCCGCGATGGTCGGCGTCGTGGAGGACACGACCCACGCCGCGGAGACGCTCGACCAGTCGCTCCACGTCAACAACGCGATCTGGCTCTTCTCGGTCGACGCCGGCGGCGTCCTCCGCTTCAAGGTGCTGCCGAGCCGGCGGAGCGCGACCTCGAGCGCCGTGGAGAACGTGTCGAGCCTCTCCGCCGACTGGTACCCGGTGGGGCCGGCCGGGACGCTCTTCAAGGTCGAGAAGCCGAGCGCCGTCGTCCTGGGCCAGGGCATCGGGACCGCCACCATCTACGCCGTGGCGCGGGCCACGGACGGCCGCCTGCTCCTCACCTCGCGGCGGGTCGACTCGCCGAGCATCACCACCTGGCCCACCCCGTGGGTCCGGGTCGCCCCGAGCGCGAGCAACCCCGCGAGCGCCTCGGCGGCGTTCGGCGACCGGGTGGCGATCGCCTGGCCGGTCGGCGCCCCCTCGCACATCGAGGCGCGGCTCTACAACCCGGCCACCGCCAACTTCGGCCCGGTCCGCAGGGTGACCGGCTCCGCCGGCGCGCCCCAGCTCGTCTGGGACGGCACCGCGCTCAACCTCTTCTACATCGGCCCGATCTTCCAGCAGCACGTCTGGCACACCTTCGCCACGCGGCCGCAAGGCTTCAGCTTCGAGCCGCCGACCCGCATCGGGGACACCGTCATCAACGCCCACTGCGACGCGATCGCCTTCAACCGGCGGCTCCACGTCGCCTGCGCGCGCCTGGCCGGGACGTTCCGCGTCTGGTACAGCACCTCCACCACGCCCTTCGGGACGCCGTCGGCCTGGGAGCCGGCCAGCGAGGTCGGGCTCGACGACCACAGCGAGCCGCAGCTCGGCACCGTGGGCGACCTCCTCTACGTCGTGGCCTCGAGCCGAGACGGGGTCCTCCAGTACGCGCGGAAGGACCCGCACGTCGTCCCGTACGAGTGGACCGGCGGCCCCGAGCCCCGCGAGCAGTGGCTCGAGCGGGGCATCCCGGTCGACGGGCTGCAGGCCCAGCTCGGGATCCGGCTGTGGGGCGCGGAGCTCCTCTCCTTCAACCACGATCTCTACCTGACGGCGGCCCAGAACTCGACCGAGCCCACGGCCGGCCTCTACCTGGTCAACATGAGCCGCGCCGCGCTGAAGAGCCTGATCCAGCGACGCCTCGGCATCCGCTTCGTGTGGGGGCGCGACGGCGACGGCGAGATCTTCCGGGCCGGCGAGGACCCCATCGCGACGCGGGGGGGGACGTTCCTGCTCGCCGACGTGAGCCACGACGGGCGCGCGGACCTGATCCGCGCCGCCGAGGGGCCGCAGGGCGGGGAGCTCCGGGTGGCGCTCGCGATGGGGAGCGACCTCGCGCCCAGCACGGGCTGGCTCGCCAGCTTCGCCCGCCCGGGCGACGTCGTCCGGGCCGGCGACGTCGACGGGGACGGGTTCGCCGACCTGGTCCGGGCCTTCAAGGTCGGCGACATCTGGAACGTGCACGTGGCGTACTCGTCGGGCACGGGGATCCGGTCCCAGATCATCTGGCGCGCCGGCCTGCTGGCGGGGGAGAGCACGCCGCTCATCGGCGACGTGACCGGGGACGGCAAGGCCGACCTCGTGCTGGTGCGCTTCGCCGACTCTCCCGCGCCCGTGGAGGTGGCGTGGGGCGGGCCCCGCAGCTTCGGCCGGCCCTCCACGTGGTCGCGCGCCATGGCGGTGAGGGGCGATCTCCCACTCCTCGCCGACGTCAACGGAGACGGGCGGAAGGACCTCGTCATCGTCTCGAGCACGCCCCCGTCCGGCGGCGGCGCCCCGCGGATCACGGTCGCCTTCTCCACGGGCAGCGCCTTCTCGTCGCGCATGGTGTGGGGGCTGGCGCCCGGGTCGGTCTGCCGATCGTACGACGTCGGGGACTTCAACCAGGACGGCCGGGAGGACCTCGTCTGCTTTCAGCGTGACCGGGCCTCCGGCGGACCCGACCGGCGGAGCGTCTACGTCCTCTTCTCCGAGGTGGTGCGGTTCTCCGAGCTGACCACGCTCCTGACGAGCTTCGTCGGGGAGCGGGAGCTGCCGCTGGTGGGCAACCTGAGCGGCGACACGAAGGGCACCTACACGCACGTCCCCGGCGACGCCGCCCGCCCGATCCTCGACCTCGTCAGCGTGAACCTGGACACCGGCCGGATCGGCTGGATGCCGGCGCTCTCCCTCTTCCCCGTCCCGTCCGGCGTGCCGTGGGAGCGCTACCGCTTCTTCACGGAGAAGGGGCTCGGCACCGCGATGTTCCCGGAGTGGCTCTGGACCACGACCCCGTGCGTGAAGCCGTGGCACCAGTACCTGCTCCTGGGCGCGGCCGGCAGCGGCTCCCCTCGCGTCACCCGGCTTTCCGTGCGCCCCGGGAGCTCGCAAGGCCACGTGCTCGAGGAGCTCGGCCACTCGGTCTTCGCCAATTGCATTCCCGGCCCCGACGATCCATTCGGCCTGCTGAACGACATCTTTTCCCAGCCCATCAGCGGAGGCGGCTTCGAGGCGAACAACATGGCCGACAGCTGCAACGTCACGACCGTGCCGCCCACGCGCCTGCCCGGCGCGCCGAACTGGGTGGACTGCCGCGACCCGCAGCACTACTTCCTGGCGTTCATGAAGGTCTATCGCACGGCCGGTGACCTCTTCCGGGGCTCCATCGCCGTGGAGACCGACGCGGTCCGGAAGGCCGCCCTGCAGGCGCGGTACGCCTGGCTCAAGGCGCGCTGGTTCAACGGCGTGGAGTTCTACCGGGACCCCACGGTCGTGGACGCGCGCCGCGAGACCCACGGGCTCCAGTGCCTGCGCGACTACTGTCCGTGAGTCGGCCTCGGCCGTCGGGACGGTGGCTTCGCCCGTGAGCCTCGCCGTGGAGACCGCGGTCCAGCGCCTCCTCGAGGGACGCGCGAGCCGCCGCCCGGTGGCGCCCCTGTCGGAGACGCATGGCGATCTCACGGTGGCGCACGCCTACGCGATCCAGGACGCGCTCCGGGCCGAGCTCGAGCGGCGCGGCGAGCGGCCGATCGGCTGGAAGCTCGGCGCCACGAGCCCGGCCGGCCAGGCCGTCATGGGCGTCACGGAGCCGGCCTGCGGCTTCCTCTTCCCCCGTCGATACGCGAGCGGCGCCGAGGTCCCGGTGAGCGACTTCGTCAGCCTCGGTGTTGAGGCCGAGGTGGCCTTCCGGATGCGCGCGACGCTCGCCGGCCCCGGCGTCACCGCCGCCAGCGCGGCGCCGGCCGTGGAAGGCGCAGCGCCGGCCCTCGAGCTGCCGGACTTCATGTTCTCCGGGACGCCCCGCGTGGCCGACTTCGTCGCCAACAGCGTCCTGGCGCGGGCCATCGTGCTGGGGAGCCCGCTCGTGCCGCTCGCGGGGCTCGACCTGGCGCGGGAGGAGGTCGTCTACGAGCAGAATGGCGAGCCCGTCGGCACCTACACGGGCGCGGAGGTGATGGGCAACCCCTTGAACGCGCTCGCCTGGCTCGCCAACCACCTGGCGACCCGCGGCCTCGCCCTCGCCCCCGGCGACGTCGTCATGTCCGGCGCCATCTCCAAGATCCTGCGCCCCAAGGCCGGCGACGCGGTCCGCGCGCGCTTCTCGCGCCTCGGCTCGGTCAGCATCACGGTCGTTCCCTGACGCGTCCCCTGCCGCCGCGCGCTTGGGCGGCGGCTGAGACGGGCCAACTCTACCCCGCCCCGAGCACCGGGCGGAACTTCCAGAAGTAGTGGACGAGCTCGCCGCCCTCGTGGAACCGGCGGAAGGTCAGCTCGACGGGCATGTCGAAGTCCACCGAGGCCGGGTCGCAGTCGGTCATCTGCGTGTAGAAGCGGCCGCCCCCCTCGAGGTCGGCCGCCACCATGACGGTCGGCGGGTCGGGCGAGGGGACCAGGTGGTCCTTCGTGAAGGTGAACACCCGCCCGCGCCGGGCGAGCCGGTACTCCTCGAACTCCGTCGCCGAGCACTTCCAGCAGACGTGCCGGCGCGGGTACTGGACCGCCCCGCAGCGCGCGCACTTCTGGCCGTAGCGGCGGAGGTCCTGCCGCTCCTCGCGCTGCAGCACGGGGAGTCCCGTGAACGCCGTGAGCGTCTCGCCCTCCACGAGCCGCCGGAACTGGAGGAACTGGCCGTAGTGGCGGAGCGGCCGCCCGGCGCGGAGCTGCGCCGCCACGCCTCGCCGCCGGTCCCAGCCGGCGAGCCGCGGGGTCGCCCGGAAGAGGAGCGCGTCGGCCCCCGCGCCGTAGCCGACGACGAGGATCCGCTCCCCCGGCCGTGCCTCCTCGAGCGCCGCGGCGAGGGCGAGGAGCGGCGACGCGGTCCCGGTGTTGCCGACGGCCGACAGCAGCGGCGCGCGGAGCGCGGCGGTCTCGGGTAAGGCCAGGCTCCGCAGGATGCCGGGGGCGAGCCGCGCATCGGGGAGGTAACAGGCGACCTTTCCGATGGCGCCGCGCTCCACCCCCGCCCGCGCGAGGAGCCCCTCGACGGCCTCGGCGATCAGCTTCTCGTAGCCGTAGGCGCGGACGAAGGCGACGTCGCCCTGCTCGGGGTAGCGGGCGTCCGCCTTGCGCCAGACGTCGGAGAACTCCTGGGTGAGCGAGTAGGCGGCCTCGAGCTCCGCCAGCACGGCCTCGCCCTGGCCCACGACCACCGCCGCGGCGGCGTCCCCGAGGAACGGCTCGAGGTCGCTCCCGGGCGCGGCGCTCCGGACGTCCGAGGCGGCGACCAGGACCTCGCGCCCCGACCCCGCGCGGACCGTATCGAGGGCGAGGCGCAGCCCCGTGGTCCCGGCCCGGAGGCTCCCGCCGAGGTCGGCCACGAAGACGTCGCGGCCCACGTCGACGACGGTGGCCAGGATGGCCGCGGAGGACTTCTCCGCATAGGGCGCGGTGGTCGTGGCGAGGATCACGCCGCCGAGGTCGGCGCCGGGGCGGTCGTCGAGGGCCGCGAGGCCCGCCTCGACCGCCATCGTCAGGCTGTCCTCGTCGTGGTTCGCGACGGCGCGCTCGCCGGCCCCCTCGGCGCCCCGCCCCCCGCCCCAGACCGCGGCGAGCGTCTCGGCCCCGAGCCGGTAGCGCGGGATGTGGACGCCGATCCCGGTGATCCCGAGCATCGCGTCGCCTCAGGCCGCGCGCGGCCCGAACACGCGCGCCTTGACGCGCGTCGGCACGAAGCGGGCCACGCGCGCGGCGATGCGGCCCAGCCGGTCGAGGCTCGCCGGGTCGCCCGGCCAGTGCTGGAGGAGGATCCGCCGGTCCACGTAGTTGAGGAGGCCGTCGAGGACGATCGCCACGAGCACGATGTCGTCGAGATACCCGAGGACGGGGATGAAATCCGGGATCAGGTCCACCGGGCTCGCCAGGAACACCGCGGTCACGCCGAGGATCGCCTTGACCCGCGTGGGTACCCGCCCGTCACCGAGCAGGCGCGCGATCAGCCCGGCGAGCTGGGGGAGGAGGAGGCCGAGCTCCCGCAGGGTCGCGAAGCGCACGCGCGTCGGACCGTCGGCCGGCGCGCGGCTCAGCGCGGCGTGACCGGCTTCATGCCCGCGGCCGTCGTGGACAGGGTGAGGCCGACCGCCGCCCGGCGGGCCGCACGGCTGCCTGCCGGGGGCGTCTGCTTCACGACGAAGCCGTCGCGCGGGCCCGTGGTCGCCCCCAGCCGGAGGCCGGCCGCCTCGAGGTCCCGCGTCGCGGCGTCCAGGCGCGCCCCCACGAGGTTCGGCACCGTCACCTCGCGCTCGGACGGCTCCGTTCCGGGTGGGCGCGCGGCCGCGCCGGCCGCCCCTGACGCCGTGCCGGGCGCCGGGCCCGCCGCCGGCGCGGGGGGCCGTCCCGGCGTGCTCGCCCGGCTCGCGGCGAGCAGGACCCGCGCCTCGGCGTAGACGGCGCGCAGTCGCTCCGCCTCCGCGCGGGCCCGCGCGGCCATGACGGCGGCCTCGTGGGCGGCGAGGATCGCGCGCTGCTCGAAGACCTCGCGCCGGATCGGGTCGGGCGTGGGCTCCGCCGCGGCGCGCGTCAGCTCGGTCACGAGCTGGAACGCCTCGCTGGCGCTCGCCTGGGCCTGCTTCCGGTACCCGGTGAGCGCCTCGTGGGCCGCCCGCGCCTCCTCATCCAGGGCCCTGAGCGGCTCGGACTCCGCCCCGGTCGGCCTGAGCTCCTCGAACCGCTTGAGGACGGCCGTCCCCTCCTCGTGGGCGGCGATGGCCGTGTCGTCCGCGGCCCGCGCCAGGTCGTAGGCGCGCCCCGCCTCCGGGCTCATCACCCCGCCCGTCGCGGGGCCGCTCGCCGCGACCAGGACCATCGCCAGCAAGAGGACTGCCGCCGCGGGTGAGGCCGCCACGCGAGCCGTCGCCGCCGCGGGTCCTGTCGCCGGCTTGCCCCGGTCCGGCCGGGCTCCGTCACCCGTTCGCGCCCTCCCGCAGCTCTGGCGACCTGCGGGAGGAGCGCGAAGGGGTCCCACTTCGCCCGGC
>JBIOTN010000114.1:0-4989 GCA_044866005.1 Candidatus Rokuibacteriota bacterium
GTCTTGCCGCGGGGCCGCGCGGAGCGCCCGGTAGACACGCTCGGGCGTCATCGGCAGCTCGGTGAGCCGCACCCCCGCCGCGTCCTTCAGGGCGTTCGCCACCGCCGCCGAGATCGGAATCGTCCCGGCCTCGCCGAGGCCCTTGGCCCCGAACGGGCCCGCCTCGTCCACGGTCTCGATGAGCGTGATGAGGATCTCCGGCATGTCGGGGGCGGTCAGGAGCTTGTAGTCGAGGAACCCCGGGTTCAGCACGCGGCCCTGCTCGAGCTT
The DNA here is from genome assembly GCA_044866005.1 of Candidatus Rokuibacteriota bacterium. Lineage (GTDB taxonomy): Bacteria > Methylomirabilota > Methylomirabilia > Rokubacteriales > DASRDR01 > JBIOTN01. The sequence goes on from JBIOTN010000114.1 coordinate 271, forward strand.
GAGCTCCTCGGTCAGGCAGTAGCCGAGGCCCATGTGGATGCCGCCCTCGATCTGCCCCTCGCAGCCGATCGGGTTGAGCGCCCGCCCCACGTCGTGGGCCGAGGCGACGCGCAGCACCTCGATGCGTCCGGTCGCCTCCTCCACCTCCACCAGGGCCGCCTGCGCCGCGAAACCGTAGGTCACCGACACGTTGCCGCGGAACTCCTTGTCGAGCATCTGGGTAGGGGGGTCGTAGAAGGCCTGGCCCAGGAGGATCCGGCCGCCCTCGCGGAAGTGGCCCCGGCGCACGACCTTCTCGTAGGCCTCGCGCCGCTGCGGCGCGTCGCGGACGACCACGAAGCCGTCCTCGCACGCGAGCGCCTCGGGCGTCTCCTCGAGCTGCTCGGCGGCGAGCGCCAGGAGCTGCCGCTTGACGTCGCGCGCGGCGAGCAGCGCGGCGTTGCCCGCGATGAACGTCGTCCGGCTGGCGTGGACGCCGACGTCCCACGGCTTGATCGCCGTGTCGTCGTTGACGACGGTGACGCGCCCGAACGGGATGCCGAGCTCCTCGGCGACGATCATCGCGAGGACCGTCTCCGACCCCTGGCCGATCTCGCTCGCGCCCGTGATCAAGGAGACGCGCCCGAAGTCGTCGAGCTTGACGATCGCGCCGCAGCCGTCGGAGCGGTAGACCCGGGCGCCGCCGCCGACGTGGAACATGCCGGCGTAGCCGACGCCGCGCTTCCAGCCGGGCCGCGCCGGGCGGTCGAGGGGTTTCCGGATGTCGCGCGCCACGGCGTCGAAGCACGCCTCCAGGGCGCACGTGGTGATGCGGAGGCCCTGGGGGGTGACGTCGGCCGGCCGGTTGGCGTTCTTCTTGCGGATCGCCAGGCGGCCGAGCCCGAGGCGCGCGGCCAGGTCGTCCATCTGGGCCTCGATGGCGAAGGTGGCCTCGAGGTTGCCGTAGCCGCGCATCGAGCCCGAGTAGACGTTGTTCGTGTAGACGATCGCGCTGTCGAAGCGCACGTTCGGGCAGCGATAGAAGCCGGCGACCGTCGTGAGCATGACGTAGGGCGTGGTGGAGCCCCAGGAGACGTAGGCGCCGTTGTCGATCACCACCTGCGCGTCGCGCGCGAGCAGCGTCCCGTCGGCCCGGGCCGCGGTGCGGAGCGTGAAGACGCACGGCTCGCGCGTGGGGCTCGCGAGGAACTCCTCCTCGCGGTCGAACACGATCTTGACCGGCCGGTTCACGTGGCGCGCGAGCAGCGCCGCGATGATGTCGATGGGGTAGAGGTCGAGGCCCCGCCCGAAGTTCCCCCCGACCGGCGGCTGGATGACACGGATGCGGTCGCCGGGGATCCCCAGCGCCTCGGCGAGGTCCCGCTGGTAGAGGAACGGGATCTGGGTGGTGGACCACATGGTGAGGTGGCCACGGGAGTCCCACGCGGCGATGGCCGCCATGGTCCCCAGGCACGCCGTCGTGACGTAGGGAAGGCGGTAGGTCCCTTCGACGACGGCGTCCGCCTCCCGGAGGGCGCGCTCCACGTCGCCGGCCTGGAACCGGTACGAGAAGCCCACGAGGTTGCCGGGGAACTGCGGGTGGAGCTGCGGGGCGTCGGGCCGGAGCGCCGCCTCGGGCTCGAAGACCGCCGGCAGCTCCTCGTACTCGACCTCGATGAGCCGGCAGGCCTCGGCCGCGATCTCCTCGGTCTCGGCGGCCACCGCCGCCACCTCGTCGCGGATGCAGCGGACGACGTCCCGCTTGAGCGCCAGGTGGTCCTTCGCGTAGCCGAAGGGGTGCTGCTCGACGTTCCCGCCGGTCACGACGCCGAAGACGCCCGGGAGGGCCTCCGCCTTCCGCGTGTCGATCTGCCGGATGCGCGCGTGGGGGAACGGGGTCCGGAGGATCTTCCCCCACGCCATGCCGGGGACGTCGAGGTCGGGCAGATACCGGACGCTGCCGGTGACCTTCTCCGGCGCGTCGAGCTTGGGGACGCGCGTGCCGATCACCTTGAAGCGGGGGGCGGCCGGAACGCTCACCGGGCTAGCCTCCCGGCCTCGGGCCGGGACCGGCTCGTCGCCGGACGTCCCGGGCCGCCAGGGCCGCGCGCACCCGCTCCGCGGCCACCTCGACCGCGCGGACGATCTTCGTGTACCCCGTGCACCGGCAGAGGTTCCCCTCGAGCCCGGCACGGATCTCGGCGTCCGTCGGCTGGGGGTTCGCCTCGAGGACCCCGGCCGCCGCCATCACCATGCCGGCGGTGCAGAAGCCGCACTGCGCCCCGCCCTCGTCGAGAAAGCCCTGCTGGACGGGGTGGAGCACGGGCGGCGCCGCCCCGGACTGCGCGTGCCAGCGCGCCGGGAGCCCCTCGATGGTCGTGACCTCCTGGCCGTCCACGTCGAGGGCCAGCACGATGCACGCGGGGTAGGGCCGGCCGTCCACGAGCACCGTGCACGCGCCGCAGTCGCCGGTGTCGCAGGAGAGGTTCGTGCCGGTGAGGCCGAGCTCGCCGCGCAAGACCTCCAGGAGCGTCCGCGAGCCCGCGACCTCGCGGCGCACGCGCCGGCCGTTGACGATCAGCTCGAGCGGATAGCGGTCAGGCACGGCTCGGAGGCCTCACGCGGCCGGATCCTAGCGCTTCCATGATACTCGTCAGGCCACGGCGGACCAGCACGGCCGTCATCTCCCGCCGGTACTCCGCGGACGCTCGCACGTCGCTGATCGGCCGGGCCGCCGCCATGCACAACGCGGCCGCGTGCCCGATCCCCGCCTCCGTCAATCCCGTGTCGACGAGCGCGGCCTCCGCCGTCCGGACGCGGAGCGGCGTCGGCGCGACCGCGCAAAGCGCCACGCGCGCCTCCGCCACGCGACCCCCGTCGAGGCGGAGCGCCAGGGCCGCCCCGGCGATGGCGATGTCCATGGCCCGGCGCACGTCGAGCCGCTCGTAGCGGATCGGCCACGACGGGCGGCGGCGCGGGACCTCGACCCAGGCGAGCAGCTCGCCCGGGCCGAGCACGGTCTGTCCCGGCCCCTGGAAGAACCCCTCGAGCGGCAGGCGCCGCTCGCCGCCGGGCCCCGCGATGCCGACCTCCGCGTCGAGGGCGAGGAGCACCGGCGCGAGGTCGGCGGCCGGCGAGGCGTTGCAGAGGTTCCCGCCGACGGTGGCGAGGTTGCGGATGGCCGGCGAGCCCATGTAGCGCGCCGTGAAGGGCAGGACCGGATACTCGGTCCCGATCACGGGGTGCTCGAGGAGCGCGGTGAGGCTCGTGAGCGCGCCGAGCCGGACGGCGGTGTCGGTGACCCGGATCCCGGCGAGGCTCGGGATGCGCTTGACGTTCACGACGGCGAGCGGGCCCTTGCCGCGCCAGGCCTGCCCGAGGTGGACCATCAGGTCCGTCCCGCCGGCCAGCACGGCGGCGCGGGGCTCGCGGGCGAGGATCCGGCACGCCTCCTCGAGCGTCGCCGGTCGGTGGTAGTCGAAGCGCGGCCTCACCAGGGGGCCTAGCCGATCACCCGGCGCGCGCGCAGGGACTCGAGCCGCTCGGCGGAATAGCCGAGGAGCCCGCGCAGCACGGGCTCGGTGTGCTCGCCGAGCGCGGGAGGCGGCGCCGGGCGGAACGGCGGGGCGCCGGCCGGCTTGATGGGCGTGCCCAGGGTCTTCACCGTCCCGAGCTTCGGATGGTCCAGCTCCACCACCATCTCGCGCAGCAGCACCTGGGGGTCGGCGAGGACCTGATCCACCCGGTTGATGGGGGCGGCGGGGACGCCTTCCCGCTGCATGCGCGCCAGCCACTCGGCGGTCGGGCGTGCCGGAAAGAGCGCCTCCAGCAGCGGGACGAGCTCGGCCTTGTGCTCGACGCGCTTGACGTTCGAGGCGAAGCGCGGGTCCTGGGCGAGCTCGGGCCGCTCGACGGCGCGGCAGAAGGCGGCCCAGAACTTCTCCGCGAACACGGCGACGACGAGGTCCCCGTCCTTCGTCGGGAAGGCCTGGTACGGGACGACCGAGAGGTGGCCCGATCCCACGCGCCCGGGGACCCGACCGTCGGCCCAGTAGTACTGCGCGACGTAGGTGAGGAGCGAGAGCTGGCAGTCGAGGAGCGAGAGGTCGATCACCGCGCCCTCGCCCGTCCGCGCGCGCTGGACGAGGGCGCCGGCGACGGCGAGGGCGCCGAACATGCCGCGCCGCCTGGCCGTTGCCGAGGGTGAGGTCGTGCACGCCCGGACTGCACGATTCGGCGGACACAGTCGTGGAGGCGGTGGTCTCGTCGATCACCGCGACGCCGTCGTCGCTGCTGCCTCCGCAGCCCGCGCCGCCGGCCGCAACGACGAAACCGAGCACGATGGCCCTCCGAATCACCAGGCGCCGCCTCCGCCTCCACCGCCTCCGCCGCCCCCGCCGCCGGAGAAGCCGCCGCCGAAGCCGCCCGAGCCGGAAGAGGGCGGCGCGAGCGCGGAGCCGAACCCGGCGGCGAGATCGCCGATCCCGAGCGACGTCGGGCCGGAGGCGAGATCGCCGTGGGGGCCGATCCAGTAGAGGGTGCTCGCCTGCGCCAGCGCCTCGGGCATGTGCAGCTGCGCTCCCTGGAGCACGCGCTCCGCGATCCCGAACGCAATTCCGTAGACGAGGAAGCGCTCCCAGAGCTGGAGCGACGCGGCGGGCGCGATGTCGAGGCGGGGGAAGTCGGTGAGGTAGCGCCGGAACGCCTCCCACCGCTCTGCCTCCGCCTGGGCCTCCGGCG
>JBIOTN010000115.1:0-14174 GCA_044866005.1 Candidatus Rokuibacteriota bacterium
GTCCTCCTTTCCTGCCGCTCAGAAGCCGAGCAGCTCGAACGGCCGGCGGTAGATGATGTCCTCGATCAGCGGGTCGGGGATCCGGGGCAGCGTGACGCCGGCGCCCCAGTCGTTGATCCGCGTGAAGGCGGTGACGGCCTCGCCGGTCGTCATGACGGGGAAGTCGGACCCGAACAGGAGCCGGTCGGTGACCCGGTACTCGATGGCGACCTGGAGGCCCTGGTAGAGCTGCCAGCGGCGGTGGAAGCGCGCCGAGAGGTCGGCGAAGACGTTCTTGTTCTTCCGCATGAGGATGACCGTCTCCTGCATCAGGGGCTGCCCGAGGTGGGCCACGACGAGGCGGAGCCGCGGGAAGCTCCGGGCCACCCGGTCGAGCAGGAACGGGTGGCCCCACTCGAGCGCGCCGGCCGGATCGTAGACCCCGCCCATGTGGAACATGACCGGCACCTGGAAGTCGTCGGCCATCTCGTAGAGCCGCCAGGCCTCGGGGCTCCAGGGGTCGAAGCCCTGGTAGACGGGGGAGAGCTTCAGGCCTTTTAGCCCCAGGTCCTTGATACTCTGCTCGAACTCCCGCGCGGCGCCGGGGTCCCCCGGGTCGACCGAGGCGAGGCCCGCGGCCCGGCCCGGGTACCGGGCCACGTACTCGGCGACGAACTCGTTGGGGACGACGTAGCCGGGGCGGCGCGGCACGCAGATCACCACGAACTTCTGGACCCCCGACGCCTCGATGGCCCGCTGGTGCTCGTCGGGCCAGGCCGCGCCGCCGATCACGCCGTGGGCCTGCATGGTGGCCCGCGCCTCGGCGCTCTCGTGCTCGGGCAGCCAGCAGTGCGTGTGCCAGTCGATCAGCTCACCCCGGCCCGGACGATCCATCTCCCAGCCTTCCGGCGGTCGCAGTCAGCGTCGCAGCGCCCAGTCCACGACCGGATCCAGCCAGGCCTTGTTCGGCGTGAGGAACAGCCCGTGGCCGCGACCTTCGTGCATGACCGCCTCCTTGAACGTGACACCGGGCTTGTCGGCGAAGCTGCTCGCGCACGAGCCGGCCTCGGTGTCGCCTTCGTCGTAGATCGAGAAGATACGGCCCTGCGGTGGCCCGATCGCGGTGAGATCTGCCGGAGTCCTTCCGCCTCCAGCGAGCAGACAGCCTGCCATCACGACGAAGCTCACGCGCGGATTCCCGATCGTGGCGGTGGTGAGCACCGCGATCGCCCCACCCTTGGAGAAACCGGTCACCGTGATGTGTTCGGGCGGAACGCCGGCGGAGAGCAGCTTCGCGACCTGGCCCGCCACGGTCGTGGCGTAAGGCGCGAGCTGGGTGGTGGGCGGGCGCACCTCGCCGATGACGACGAAGCCACGATGGGCGAACGCCCCGACCACCTCGTTGTAGAGGTAGGGCCCCCAGGGCGTCTTCGCCGTGGGTCCCTGGACCTCGATGGCGCGACCGTGCAGGTGGAAGAGGTAGCGGGCCGCCGGATCGATCGTCGGCGGCACATCGGTATGTATCGCGCGGTCCGCGCCGTCAGCGGAGCGCGCCGGGATGCTCAGGGCGAGAAGCAGTCCGGCGGCCGCCACGATCGCGATGCTCGCGAGGTGGTTCATCGCGCGTCTAGGACGACTGGAAGCGGGGCATGACCTTGGTGGCGAACAGCTCCAGGTTCCGCAGGGCGTGCTCGTGGGGGAGCCAGCCGTGGCCGTAGTCGAGGACGAGGTACTCCAGGCCGCAGACGTCCCGCAGCTCGTGGATCTTCTCGGCGACGTCCTCCGGGCTCCCCACGAGGAGGTGGCGCGAGGCGAGGAACTGCCAGTCCATCCGCATGTCCGGCCGCACCTCCTCGCCGGGATTCATGAACACCTGCAGGCCGCGGAAGGGGTTGTTGTAGGTGAAGATCGACATGATCCCGTGCTCGGCGATGCGGCGGGCCTCCTCCATCGACGTGGCGACGAAGGTGTGCCGCAGGACGGCCTGGTCCTCCCCCAGCCGGAACGGCCGGCCCTCGCGCCGGGAGCGGATGTCGGCGTAGAGCGTGAACCGCTCCTTGAGCCGGCGCGGCGGGGGCTGCCAGTAGCAGGCCCGGAGCCCGAGCTCCGCGGCGCTCGTCACCGACGCGTCGGTGGAGACGGTCATCCAGAGCGGCGGGTGCGGCTTCTGATACGGCTTGGGCGTCACGTTGAGCTTGACGACCCGGTCGCCGTCCTGCCAGACGGGATTGGACGGGAACTGGGGGTGCGAGAAGACGGTCGACGGCGCCGGGAACGTGTAGTTGGGTCCCTGGTGGGCGAAGAACTCCTGGGTCCACGCCATCTTCACGATCTCGATCGTCTCCCGGAAGAGCGCGCGGTTCTCCTCCGCCTGCCGCGGATCGGCGTGGGGGTGGAACTGCGGCCCCTCGTAGGGCCAGATCCCCCGGCCGAAGCCGACCTCGCCCCGGCCCTTGGTCAGCTGGTCCAGGACCGCGAGGTCTTCCGCCAGCCGGATGGGATGCCACCACGGCGCGATGTTGGCGAGCTGGCCCACGCGGATGCGCCGGGTGCGCGCGGCGAGGTCCGCGCCGACGAGGATGGCGTTGGGATCGTTGCCCATGCCGTGGGGCCCGAAGTGGTGCTCGCCGAGCCACACCGTCTCGAACCCCAGCTCGTCGGCCAGGACGGTCTGCTCGCGGAGCGTGTCGAGCAGCCGGTCGTGGGGCAGGCGGATGTGGGGATCGATCAGCGTGCTCATGGTGGCGAAGCGCATGGTCCGGGCTCCTCGGCGGTTTGCTGGCCTGGTGATCGTACCACACGCCCCTTCCGGTCGTCCCGCGTCGGTGCTAAGAGTGGTAACGCGATGGACCTGCCGGCGGGGATCTTCAAGCGGTCGGCCCGGGGGATCGCCCAGGGTCTCAAGCGCTCGGTCCTCCGGAGCCGGCGGACCAAGGGGACGAAGTTCCAGTCGGCGATCTCCATGCTCAACCTCTACATCAACCGGAGCCACAGGGCCGGGCCAGGCGCTCCGCGTAGCGCCCGGCCGGCCGGTCACCACCGAGTGGAGCTGGGTGGCGCGGTGCTTCCGGTGCCGGACCGCTAGATGCCCGAACTGCCGGACGTCGAGGTCTTCAGGCGCTGCCTGGAGGCGACCGCCCTCCATCAGGCGATCGCGCGGGTGGACGTGCGGGACCGCGGCGTCCTGGGCGTGTCGCCCCGCGCGCTGCGGGGGGGCCTGGCTGGCCGCGCGTTCACGGGGACGCGGCGCCACGGGAAGCACCTCTTCGTGGCCACGGACGGCGGGCCGTGGCTCGTCCTCCACTTCGGCATGACGGGCTTCCTCGAATACTCCCGCACGGCGGACGGCGCCTCGCCCTACGCGCGCGTGGTCTTCGGCTTCGCGAACGGGGCGCGGCTCGCGTTCGACGACGTCCGGAAGCTCGGGCGCGTCTCGCTGACGGACGACGTGGACGCCTTCGTGGCCCGGCGCCGGCTCGGGCCCGACGCGCTCGCGCTCGACGCCGGCGCGTACCGGCGCGCGCTGGCGCGCCGCCGCGGGGGCGTGAAGGCGGCGCTCATGGACCAGACGTGCCTGGCAGGCATCGGGAACCTCTACGCGGACGAGATCCTCTTCCAGGCCGGGATCCATCCGCGGCGCGACGTGGCGACGCTCGGGGAGCGGCGGCGAGACCGGCTCTACCGCGCGATCCGCGGCGTGCTGCGCACGGCGATCCGGCAGGGCGTGGACGCCGACCGGTTCCCGCGCTCCTATCTGCTCCCGCGCCGGCGCGCGGGCGGGCGCTGCCCGCGGTGCGGCGGCCCTCTCCGGACGACCCAGGCGGCCGGGCGCACCGGCTACTTCTGCGCCCGCCACCAGCGCTAGCGCACCGAAGCCCCGGCAGCCGCCGTGGCCACGGGATGCAACACGTCGAGGCTCCAGGCCAAGTCCAGCCGTTCCCCAAGCCAGCCCGGGCACGCACTCCGCGCGTCCAGGCGGAGGCCGTGCGCCTCGTTCCGCGCCCGGAGAGCCTCGGCCGGATCGCTAGGGGTCGGCGGGGGCGGCGGAATCGCCGGGAGTGCCCGGCCATCCGGCCGCCGGAAGCCGAGTGTGCCGTCGGGCTCCGATTGGATGTCGTAGCCCTCTTCGTGGACCGCGCGGTGATGCCGGCGACACAGGAGGACGAGGTTGGAGAGACTGGTCGGCCCGCCTTGGGCCCAGTGGCGGATATGATGGCCCTGGCCGAACCGGACTCCGCAGCCCGGGAATCGGCAGCCCTGATCTCGGTGTTGGAGCGCGCGCCGGAGCGCGGGCGGAATCGTCCGACTCCGGGCTCCCACCTCCAGGAGGTGCCCATCCCAGTCGTGCCGCATCACCACGCGGCTCGCGTCGCACGCCAGGCGCTGCGACGTTTCCGCGGAAACGTGCGCCCCGTCCTCCAGGACCGACTGGCCGGGCTGCTCCGCATCCGCCAGCACCGGGGCGTCCACGTGGACCACTACCTGGTAGCGCTCCCCCGGGGCGCCGGGATCCAGCTCGTGGCGCAGCGCGCTCTCCGCCAGCACGGCCAGCGCGTCCGCCTGCTGCTGGGCCATGGGCGGCGGTTCCGCGGCCGGGTCCTGCCTGTCGGCCGCCGTCGCCTCCCGGCGGGCCTGTCGGTACAGGGCTTCGCGAGCGGCCTCGAGCGCCCGCAGGAGCAGCGCGCCGACCTCTGGCTCGAGCCGCCCCCGCAAGATGACCATGCCGTCCTCGTCCGTATACACGTGGAGCGACCGGCTCGCGTGCCGCTTGGAAGTCTCCTCGGCCTCGGCCAGACGATCCAGCCGCCGCCAGCCCCGCACGAGCCGCTCGACCTGGGCCGCCGTGCCGGCCCGGGCCACCGCCAGGAGGCGCGCCTCGGTCTCGGGTGTGGCCACCCGCGTCACCGCCCGCACCTTCGAGTACGATAACTCGCCGCGCGCAAGGGCCGCCCCGAGCCCAGGCAGCGTCCCGAGCGCACGCGCCACCCGAACCCGCTCGCGGGCCGCCCCGAGGTCGAGCCCCACCCGCCAGCTCAGCCACTCCGCACAGGAGCGGAAGCCGTTAGCCCAGCCGCCCCGGGCGTCGAACTCCCGGATCAGGTCGAGCAGCCGGGCCGTGGCCGCGTCGAGGTGCGCCGACAGCTCCGCGATCGCGTCGCCCAGCCGGTCCAGGTCGTCCACAGGTCGGGGGGCGAGAGCGCCCGGTGAATGCCCCTCCATGACAAGCCTCCTTTCGCTCGACGCGACTCTACACCCGGTTTTCGGAGCGGCCTGGAAGGCTCGACGATCGCGGGTTCGCGGCGGACAATGATTTTCGGCTCCGTCCCACTCGCCCGCGCCCGTGCGCGGCACTAGCGGATCGCCCAGGCGCCGTCTACCGGACGGCGCGGACAGCCGGCCACCCGGCCCCAGTGGACGTGTCAAGCACAAAATGCGAGGGCCGCCGGGCCGGTGAGGTGCTGAGGGCAGGAGGAGACGTGTGATGGGACGCCGGCCCGATCCAGCCGCGCTCGCGCGCATCGCGCGCGCCGTGCGGGCCGGCCGGGCGTGTCCCCTCGCCGGGAAGGGCGGCCGCCCGGTGCCCGGCGAGGGGCCGGCCGACGCCCGCGTCTTCGTGGTCGGCCAGGCACCCGGCGCCGCGGAGAGCCGGACGGGCCGCCCGTTCGTCGGCCTGGCCGGGCGGGCGCGCGACGAAGCCCCTGCTCGAGGGCGAGTGGCGCTGAGCGGTCGGGGGCCCTCGACGGCCTCCTCGACCTGCCCTGGATTTCGGCGACGCCAGGTTTGAGAGTCGGGCTGGCCCATCTCACGAGGCTGTTTGCAGCGTCGGCTTGATGTTCGCGTTGAGGCGGAAGAAGTTGTCGGGATCGTTCGTGTTCTTCAGAACGACCAGCCGCTCGTAGTTCGCGCCATACGCGGATCGAACCCGGTCTTCACCCTCTTCCCCCAAGTTGTTGACGTACTCACCGCCGATCGAAAACGGCTTCATCAGGTCCCACCACTCGCGGACCCAGGGCACCTGTGTCTCGGAGTCAGCGGGGCCGGTCCAAACCGACGCGCAGATGTTGTCGTACTGCACATCTCGGTGCCAGAAGGCCGTCTCCGACCTCCCGACTCGGCTCACCGCGCCGCCGAACTGCTGGAAGACGACCAGGGACCGCGGTGAGGGCACCTTGGCGAAGTGGTTCACGGTGGCCTCGACGGCGGCGCCGCTGATCTCCGTCAGGAAGTGCGATTTCCAGTAGTAGCGGAGCCCGATCGGAAAGAGGGCGTCGCCCGCCGCCTGGACCTCCGTGTAGGGCATGGGTCGAATCTCGTCGGCCAGCGGCCGCCCGAACCGCCGGAGCGGCTGAAGGACTCGCTCGCCCTGATCGAGGGGCCCGACATAGCAGACCGAGATGGCGAGGACCCGCTCGCCGTCCGGCGTGGTCAGGAACACTGCGTCGGAGGAGAGCTCATCGGGGGCTGAGCGCGAGTACTCGTGGTAGAAGGGAAGGATCGACAGAGCGTCGGCCAGGCGGTGCACGAGGACGCCACCCAACACTCCGGGGCCGACCGGATGGAGTTGGAACTCGAAGGCCGTGACGATCCCGAAGTTGCCCCCGCCGCCACGCAGGCCCCAGAACAGGTCCTCGTTATCGGCGGTACTGGCGTTCACCACCTGGCCCGCGGCAGTGACAACCTCCACGGCGCGCAAATTATCGCAGGCGAGACCGTGCTTGCGCGCGAGCCGGCCCACTCCGCCGCCGAGCGTGAGGCCACCCACACCGGTGTGTGTCACCACGCCCGCTGTGGTGGCCAGGCCGAAGGCCTGGGTCGCTCGGTCGAGGTCCCCCAGCACCGCCCCGCCTTCGACACGGGCCGTTCGGCTCGCCGGGTCGACGCGGACGCCATGCATCGGGGATAGATCGATCACGAGACCGCCGTCACTCACCGCCTTGCCCGCGATGTTGTGGCCACCCCCCCGCACGGACACGAGGAGATCGTGCTCGCGGGCGAACCGGACTGTCGCGGCGACGTCGGCCGCGCCGGCGCAGCGGGCGATCAAGGCGGGCCGCTTGTCGATCATGCCGTTCCAGACCTTACGGGCTCCGTCATAGCGGTCGTCCCCGGGGCGGAGCAGGTCGCCGCGTAGGCGCGACGTGAATCTGGCCACCGTCCCGTCCTTGAGGATGCTCGGTCCGCCTGCTCTTGTCGTAACCGTCACATCCGCCATGACCCTCGCCTCCCGGGCACCTCGAAGCGCCGCGACCTCGCCTCTTGGCGCACTCGACATGAGGGACTGCCGGCTCCGTCCGGCCGAGCGTGAGACGGAAACCACGACTCGCGAGGTGACCCCTCAGACGCCCCTGGCCTGGCGGATGGCGGCGGTGAGGGCGGGGATGACCTCGTGGAGGTCGCCGATGATGGCGTAATCCGCCTTGGCGACGATGGGGGCCTCGGGGTCGGTGTTGATGACCAGGATCCGCCTGGCGCCCTTGCAGCCGACCAGGTGCTGGATCGCGCCGCTCACGCCGCAGGCGATGTAGAGCTCGGGCGCCACGCGGGTCCCCGTCTGGCCGACCTGATCGGCGTGGGGGCGCCAGCCGAGGCTCGTGGCGACGCGCGAGCAGCCCACGGCGGCGTCGAGGAGCTGGGCGAGCTCCTCCAGGACCTTGAAGCCCTCGGGGCTCCCCACGCCGCGGCCGCCGCTCACCACGACCCGGGCGTCGGTCAGCGAGACCGTGCCGCGGGTCGGCTCGATCCGGCCCGTGACGCGGACCCGGAGGTCGGCCTCGGTCAGCGATGGGGTGACCGCGCTCACCGCCACCGCGCCGGCCGCCGGCGCCTCCTCGGCCGGCACCGCGTGCGGCGCGACGGTCAGGAGCTTGACTGCCCCGCCGAGCCGCGCCTCTTCGAGGAGGCTCCCGCCCCAGCGGAGGCGCGTGACGCGGTAGTGGTCGCCGGCCGGCTCGACCTCCGTGCAGTTGGCCGCCAGCGGGAGGTCGGCCTTCGCGCCGACGTGGGCCATGATCTCGTTGCCCCGGTCGCTGCCGGCGGCGAGGACCGCGACGGGGCGGGCCGCCGCCATCACGCCGACCAGGCCCTGGGCCCAGGCCGCCGGCGCGTAGTCGGCGAGCCGCGCGTCCTCGATCAGGTGCGCGGCGGCGACGCCGTACGCCCCGAGCCGCGGGGCCAGCGGGCGCGCCTCGGCTCCGACGAGGACGGCGTGGAGCGGCGCGCCGAGACGCTCGGCGAGGCGACGGCCCAGCGTCAAGGCCTGGAGCGACAGGTCGCTCGCGCGGCCCCCCTCGTGCTCGACGAGGCCGAGGATCATGCGATCAGACGAGCCCCAGCGCGCGGAGGACCTCGACCGCCCGCGGGGCGGCCTCGGCGCCGCGGCCGAGGATCTCGACCTGGCTCCCGCGCTCCCGGGGGACCTTGAGCCGCAGCTTCTCGAGCCCGCCGGCGCGCTGCCCGGGCCGGGTCCGCTCGATCGCCTTCTTCTTGGCCCGGAGCCGCCCCGGGAGGGAGGGATAGCGCGGGAGGTTCAAGCCCTCCTTGACCGTGAGGACGGCGGGGAGCGGGACCTCGAAGAGCTCCCAGCCGCCCGCCGCCTCGCGCCGGGCGAGGACGCGCCCGTCGCGGACCTCGAGGGCCTTGACGCCGGTCACGCAGGGGAGGTCGAGGGCGTGGGCGACGCGGACCCCGACCTGGTAGTCGCCCGTGTCGGCGGCCTCGTTGCCGAAGAGGAGGAGGTCGAAGGCGACGCCCGCCGCGCGCTGCGCGCGCACGGCCTCCACGATGGCGGCGGCCGTCGCCACGGGGTCCCACTCCTGCCCGTCGGTCTCGAGGAGCAGCGCGCGCTCGATGCCGAGCGCCATGGCGTCGCGGAGCTGCTCCTCGGCCGCGGGGGGCCCGAGCGTCAGCACCGTGCTGCTGCCGCCGTGGGCGGCGACCAGGCGCACGGCCTCCTCCGCGGCGCACTCCTCGTGGGGGCTCACGGTGAAGGCGAGGAAGCGCGTGTCGATCTCCTGCTCGTCCGCGGTGAGCGTGATCTTCCCGGCCACCGCGGGGACGCGCTTGACGCACACCAGAACGTTCATCTGAAGAGGTTGTCGAACCCGCGGCGGGCGTCGTCGGGGCGTACCGCCGAGGACGAGCTCTCGCGCTCCACCGTCGCGCGGAGCCGGAAGTGGCCACAGTCGTTCCGCGCGCTCTTGTCCGCGATCCGCTCGGGGATGGGCTCGCGGCACTCGAAGCGCTGCCCGGGATCGAAGTGGGCGCACTGCTTGCACGCGTGGAGCGCGAGCCCGCACTTCGGGCAGCGGGCCGCCGGGTCGCTCAGCGGGGGCACGAGCGTGCCGCACTCCCCGCAGCGGGAGACGGTCTTCGGGGCCGGCATCGCGGGGCCGGGCCGCGGCTCGGCCCCCGGCGACGGGCGGGGCCGCGGCGGCTCCCGCCGCTCGGCGTCCGGGCTGCGATAGCCGGGCTGCCGGTACTTGCGGTCATCGGGCACGGTCCACCTCCGCGCCGCTCACGCCTTCATGCGACTGTTGTCGGGGTCGAAGAGCGGCGTGCTCCCGGCCACCGCGACGGTGACCGGGTAGCGCTCGGCGAAGTACTCGACCAGGAGGCGCGTCCCCACTGTCGCGTACGCGGGCGGGAGGTAGCTCATCAGGAGGAACTTCCCGACCGATGGCCCGGCGCCCGCGCTCGTGACGTAAGAGCGCCGGCCCCTGGCGTCCACGAGCGGCTCCCCGTGGGGCGTGAGGATCGGCTCCCGCCCGAGCATGTAGCGCGGGATCCCGGCGGCCGACCGGTGGCTGTCCACGGTCAGGGTGCAGAGGATCGCGGCCGGCGGCTCCGCGCGCTGGCGGAGGTAGGCCTCCTTGCCGATGAAGTCCTGCGGCTTGACCGTCTTCCGGTCGAGCCCGGCCTCGACGAGGGTGAACTCCTGCTCCAGCTCGTTGCCGTAGGCGCGGTAGCCCTTCTCGAGCCGGCCGGTCGTGCCGTAGACGCCGATCCCGGCCGGCACGACGCCGAGCCCCTGGCCGGCCTCCCAGAGCGCGTCCCAGAGCCGCTCCCCCTGCTCCAGCGGCGCGTAGAGCTCCCAGCCGAGCTCGCCCACGTAGGAGATGCGCGACGCGAGGACGCGCACCGGCCCCAGCGAGATCTCGCGGCAGGTCGCGTACGGGAAGCCGGCGTGGGAGACGTCGTCGTCGGCCACGCGCTCGACGAGCGCCCGCGCGCGCGGCCCCCACACGCCGAGGGTGCACCAGGCGGAGGTCAGGTCCTGGAGCCGGGCCGACCCGTCGGCGGGCAGGTGGTCGACGAACCACTTCCGGTCCACCATGCCGAGCCAGCCGCCGGTGACGATGCGGAAGTGGTCGGCGCCGAGCCGCATGACGGTGAGGTCGCACTTCATCCCGCCGTGGTCGTTGAGGAGCGGCGTGTAGACGACGCGCCCGACGGGGACGTCGGCCTGGGCGACCAGCATCCGCTGCATGTAGGCGAGCGTCCCGGGGCCGGTGACGTCGAAGATGGCGAAGGCGCTCAGGTCCACCAGGGCGACCCGGTCGCGCATCGCCAGGTGCTCCGCGTTGATGATCGGCGACCACCAGCGGGCATCCCACTCGGCGGGGCGCGGGCTCACGCGGTCGCGGTACTCGTCGAGTAGCCTTCCATTCGACTCGTACCAGTGCGGGCGCTCCCACCCGGCCGTCTCGTAGAAGAAGGCGCCCAGCGCCGCTTCGCGGGCGTGGAAGGGGCTCAGGCGCACGTTCCGGTTCGAGGCCCACTGCTCCGAGGGGTGCACGATGCCGTAGGTCTTGTTGTAGCCCTCGCCCGCGCGGGCGTGGATGTGGGCCCTGGTGCGCTGGTGGGGGTAGAAGCGGGCGATGTCCGAGCTGTGGGGGTCGATCTCCGGCACGCCGGTGGTCATCCACTCGGCGACGGTCTTGGCGATGCCGGGCGCCTCCTTGATCCAGATCGCGGCGGCGGACCACAGGCCGCGGACCTCCGGCGACTCGCCGAGGATGGGGGACCCGTCGGGCGTGAGCGAGAGGAGCCCGTTGATGTCGAGGCGGATCCCGACCGTCTCGTCGGCGAGAATGTCGGGCATCAGCTCGAGCGCCTGCTCCATCTGGGGGTCGAAGTCTTCCTTGGTGAAGGGGAGCTGGGTCGGCGAGAGCGCCGAGGCGTCGAGCGACGGGATCTCGTGGGGCTCCACCAGGATCGGCCGGTGGGCGTACGAGCCGATCTCGAGCTCGGCCCCGTGCTGGCGCTCGTACATGTTGGTGTCCATGTCGCGGACGATCGGGTACTCGATCTCGCCCGCCGTCTTGGCGAAGAGCGGCACGGGGCCCACGTCGATCATCTGGTGGACGGCCGGCGTCAGGGGGATCGAGGCGCCCGCCATCCGGGCGATCCGCGGGCTCCAGACGCCGGAGCAGATGGCGACGACCGCCGTCCGGACCTCGCCCCGGCTCGTCCGGACGCCCTGCACGCGGCCGTTCGCGACGTCGATCCCCAGGACCTCGGTGTTCGGGAAGATGCGGAGGGCGCCCTGCGCCTGCGCCCGCTCGCGCATGAGCGTCCCGGCGCGGAGCGAGTCCACCACGCCGACCCCCGGGCAGTAGAAGGCGCCCAGGATGATCTTCTCGTTGATGAAGGGGATGCGCTGCTTGACCTCGGCCGGGGTGAGGAGCTCGGCGGCCTCGCCCCAGGCGCGCGCCGAGGCGAGCCGGCGCTTGAGCTCCTCGAGCCGCTCCTGCGTCCGCGCCACCTCCACTCCGCCGCACTGGGTGAAGACCTCGAGGGCGCGGTACTGGCGGACGCTCTCCTGCGTGAAGAGGGTCATCTCCTTGGAATGGTCCACGGGGTAGATGAAGTTCGAGGCGTGGCCGGTGGAGCCGCCGGGGCTCGGGAACGGCCCCTTGTCGAGCAGGACCACGTCGGTCCAGCCGAGGCGGCAGAGGTGGTAGGCGAGGCTGTTCCCGACGATGCCCGCCCCGATCACGACGACGTTCGCCGACGTGGGCCACGTGCTCATCCGCGCTCTCCGTCCGGGTGGTCTCTCCGCACCGCGCGACCTTCGCGGACCCCCGTCCGCGAGGCGAGGACAGCGTAGCCGAGAGGCGAACCGCTCGCAAGCCGCCGCTGTACTGAGCGCTGCCTGAAAATCGCGATGACAGACCGTCCGCGAGGACGGGCGCGGGCCAACAGGCACCGGCTCATGCGGGCTCAGGCCCTTTGACACACAACTTGACACACTTCTCAACACACTGTAGCGTGTACAAGCGGGGCTCATATGGCCAGGGTCAATGTGTTCCTCAAAGAAGATCTCCTGGCGGCCGTAGATCGCGAGGCCGCGCATTCCCGGATGAACAGGAGCGCCTTGCTGGCGACGGCGGTACGTGAGTTTCTCGACAGACGGCGCCGGCAGCGCGAGGAAGGGGAGCGCCGGCGAGCCAGGGAAGAGGCATTCCGAAGGATCGACCGGCTCGGGGAGCGTCTCGGGAAGTGGGACGCCGTCGGCGTTGTCAGGAAGCATCGTGAGACCCGGCTGAGGTCGAAGTCTTCGTCGTGATTCCGCCATACCATGCAGGCTACGTGCTCGATGCCTCGGTGATCGTCAAGTGGTTCACACGGCAGGAAGAAGCGGATAGGGAAGCCGCTCAAGCGCTTCGCGCAGCATACGCGCGGGGTCGCTTTCGCCTCGCGATTCCGGATCTGTGCCTGATCGAAATAGCAAACGCGTTGAGATTCAGCCCAAAGGCCGCAGAAGCCGACGTGGCGGAGGCGATCGAGGCCATCAATGCCGTTGCCCTCGACGTCGTCGGAACCGATGCGGCGTTGCTCAAGAGGGCCAACGCGATCGCCTGGGGCTACGGCTTGACCGTGTATGACGCGATTTACGTCGCCCTGGCAGAGCAGCGCACGTATCCCGTGATCACTGCTGACGAAGCTCTGCTGAAAAAGATGCGCGGCCACAGTATCGTACTCAGTTTGAAGTCCATCGACTTTCGGCACGCGGTAGCCGAGTAGCCACACCAATTACTACGAGCGCGCGCGCAGTCGGCTTGTCCCCTTGACCGGGACGCGCGAAGGGCGCTAATTCTGGCTGGCCCACGCCGCCAGCTCCGGAGCGTGGTCGTGGTGTCCGTGAAACGCGGAAGAGGAGGCGCGATGGGATCCGCGCTCGGCTTCGTCGGGCTGGGGGCCATGGGCGGGCGGATGGCCAAGCGGCTGCTCGACGCGGGCTACCCGGTCGTCGGCTACAACCGGACCCCGGCGCGCGCCCGCTGGCTCGTGGACGCGGGCATGCAGGCCGCCGCCTCCCCCCGCGCCGCCGCCGAGGCGGCGGACGTCCTCTTCAGCATGGTCGCCGACACCCAGGCGCTCCACGCCGTGACCGGCGGGCCGGAGGGGATCCTCGCCGGGCTGAGGCAGGGCGCCGTCTACGTCGAGATGAGCACGGTGAGCCCGGCGGCGACGCGCGCCCTCGCCGCCGAGGTGGCGACGCGCGGGGCCGCGATGCTGGACGCCCCCGTGTCGGGCAGCGTCGCCACGCTCGAGGCCGGCCAGCTCGCCTTCATGGTCGGCGGCGAGGCGGCGGTCCTGGAGCGCGTGCGCCCCTACCTCCTGGCCATCGGTCCCACGATCACCCACGTCGGGCCGCTCGGGCTGGCCGTCACCATGAAGATCGCCACGAACCTCGGCCTGGCCGTCCAGA
Source organism: Candidatus Rokuibacteriota bacterium (assembly GCA_044866005.1). Taxonomy (GTDB): domain Bacteria; phylum Methylomirabilota; class Methylomirabilia; order Rokubacteriales; family DASRDR01; genus JBIOTN01. The sequence goes on from JBIOTN010000115.1 coordinate 13,694, forward strand.
TGCTCGCCTTCAGCGAGGCCGTCTGCCTCGCGGAGAAGGCCGGCATCGCCCGCGAGCGCGCCGTCGAGGCGCTCCTCCGGAGCGTGGCGGCCTCGCCCATGGTGAAGTACCGGGGGCCGTTCGTCCTCGGGATGCCGGCCGAGGCCTGGTTCGACGTCGGCATGATGCAGAAGGATCTGCGGCTCGCCCTGGACCTGGGGCGCGCGGTGGGCGTGCCGCTGCCGAGCACGGCCTTGAGCCACGAGCTCCTGACCGCGGCGCGCGGGCTGGGGCTCGCGGCCTACGACTTCGCGGTCGTCTTCGACGTCCTCGCCGGGCTCAGCGGGCTCCCCCCGAGCGCCAAGCCCGGCTCCGCGGGGCATGCCGACAGGTCAGGCTCCGCGAAGCACGCATAGCTTCGGGCCGGCATCCGAGCGGCGGCTCCGCCGCCGCAACCGGTCCGAGGGGGAGGCATCGGAGGGGGCAGTCGAGGCCCCCTCCG
>JBIOTN010000116.1:0-7608 GCA_044866005.1 Candidatus Rokuibacteriota bacterium
CCGCCGCGGAGGACGTGAGCGCCGTAATGAAAAGCTGTCGGGCCTTCGGCCAGGACCAGGTCCCGCCGTTCAGGCCGAGCAGGCCGTCCTGGTCCGGGTTCTGCTGCCAAAGCACCGAGGACTGCCCGAGCTGGTCGCCGAGAATCGTCAATCCTGCCAGGTTCCACGGCTTCATGGGGTTGTGGAAGTGATTCACCACGCGTTTCGCCGGCTGGTCCTCGAACGCCGAGCCGTCTCTTACCCAGTCCTCGGCAGGCACTCCCAACAATTTCGTTGCGCCGCTATCGGCAAATCCCAGGTTCTTCAGCCGGGTATCCAAAGCCGAGACGCTCACCGCTTTTCTCGTCAAAGCTCGGTGCGTTGAGAGATCGTATGCGGACACGCTGCCCACCGTGAATGTCCAGAAAAATAGCGCGGTCAGCACGACCGCTTGGCGCTTCATTGCTGCGCCTCCTTCGACTTCTTCTCGCGTTTCAGTCGGTCTTCTTTCAGAGGCTGGAAACCTAACCATACGCGTTCTTGATCAATTACATCCATGTAACGCGACATTCTCTCGGCGGGAACCTCCCCCGGCGGCGACGCATGAGAGAGAAATTCGCGTCGTTCCTCGCGAGTTCTCAGGCGAGTCAACTCGAAAACCACGCCGTCGCCCTCGAAGCGCTTCTCCGCCTCCTCGTAGCGCTTGATCTGCTCGGACAGGTCGAGCTTGCGCCACTCCCGCTCGCCGCGGAACCGGCGCTCGCCGTAGCCTGCCTTGAACATCAAGAGCCGAGGGCCCCGGATGGAGACGAACGGATTCAGCGTCTTCAGGGACCGGGCGGGCAGGACGAACCGGCCCTGGGCATCCGTGACGACCTCGTCGGCGTCGTGGAAGTCGGTCTGCGGGTGAATGAGCCCGGGCGAGCGTCGCTCCCACACGGCGAGCACGACGACGCCCTCGAGCGGCTGGCCGCTCTCGGCGTCCACCACTTGCCCCCGCCATGGCCCCGCCGCGTCGGAGCGGGCGGGGGGGCCGGCGGCACTCAGCAAGCACGCCGTCGACAAGACGATGAGGACCTTCGCCGTCCTGAATGCCATCGCTTGCATCTCCTGCGCTCCGACTGGCTCAATAGCGGCTGAGCCGCCAGACTCCGTCCCCGTCGACTCCGAACTCGACGTCGCGCTCCGAGGCCCTGGGCGGTCCCGTCGTTCCGGCGCGCCGGTACCGCGCCTTGCCGCCTTCCCGCTCCTCGTAGCGGATGGGCGGGAAATCCCGCTCGATTTTGTCGGGCGCGTGAGTCGGCAGTATCTCCTGATAGCGGCGCCGCTCCTCGCTGTGGATGCACTCGAGCGCGCCCGGGAGGTCGCCTCGTCGAATCGCGGCTTTGAGCGCCATCCACCGTCCCTGGAGCTCCGCGTCGAAGGCCGCGAGCGACAGGACGCGGACCGGCGTCGAGTAGGTCGCGCGGAAGCCATCCCCCGCGCTCGCGACTGCCGTGGCTCGGAACTGGCCGGGCCGGCGGTAGGTGTATCGGAGGCTCTCCTCGAGCTCGTCGGCCTGGCCGTCGCCGTCCATGTCGAGCTCGACCACGTCGGGGACGCGATCCGGAAGCCAGAACTGGACCTGCACGGTCAGCGGTGCCGGGCCGCTGGGCGGCCATATCATCAGGGGGACGCCCCGCGCGGCCCCGCTGGTGATCAGGGCGTGCGCCGCCGCCATGTCGAGCGCTCCTGTGTATACGCGCCGCATCACGTTCCAGACCGTGTCCTTGAGGTCGAGCGCCGGGCACGTTCCAGTCTCGACGGCGGTGGAGCCCGGCGAGAGAAGAAAGACGAGCGCCGCGCCGAGCGCCACCGCTGTGCTGCGGTTCTTCCGCCATCCGAGCCCGACCGATCGCCCCATGGTTCGCTTCCCCGGGCGCGTCGCTGATTGCCGCCCGACGAATCTCAGAAGAATTTCACTCGCCAGATGCCGTCCGCATCCCTCACGAAGAGGACGAAGTACGAGGTCTGGACCCCATTATCCAGCCGAAGCATCTCGTACTCGGCGCGATTTCCGTCGAACACCCCCGCGCTCAGATCCGCGAGGACGAGATCGATCTGCCCGAGCTGGGCCGCCGTGAGGGCCGCCAGGAGCTCCTGGTAATCGTCGCGGTCGGCGAGAGCGATCGACTGGAGCGCGCCGCCGATGTCGCCCCTTCGGAGGGCGTCCTTCATGGACGTCCACTTGGCCTGAAGCAGGCTATCGAGGGCGGCCGCATCCGAGACGTGAACGACCGCCGTGGCGCTATGTCGCTCCCCGTCGGCGTCCACGACCGTCACGCTCGGGAAGTAGAGCCCGGGCTGGTTGTAGACGAAAAGGCGGCCCTCGAGGTCGAGGCCCTCGTGATCGACGACGCCGTCACCTTCCACGTCGAGCGCCAGGCCGTCGACGGGGACGAGAGTCGCGACGGCAAATCGCACACTCACCGGCACGACCCCTCCGGCCGGGGTCGCGTGAAACGTCACCGGCGACTCGGGCCCCGGCGTGACGGTGAGCGCCTGGCGGGCCTCGGCTGTGGCGCCGTCGGGGGCTGTCGCAACGACGATCAGTTCCGTCACCGACGGGTCCACCGCGACGAGGGCGGCGAACTGATCGCCCTCGACGGCGGCGGGAGTGCCGTTGACGAGGACGCCGACCTCCGGGGCTCCGCGGACGGTGCCTCGGACGATCAGGTCGTGGCCCGGGATCGTCCCGTTCGGGGAGGGGCTGGTGAGCGCGACCTCGAGGCAGCCGGTCTCGCTCACGACGCTGATGGCGAGCGCGCTGCCCGGCTGGCCGGCGAGGCGGACGCGCAGCGTGTTCCAGTGCCGGAGCGCCACGGGGCGTTCGATCCGGGCGATGTAGGGGTGGAGGTCGCGGTCCTGGACGACCTCGCTCCCGTTCAGCGTGATCAGGCCGCTGCTGACGCGCGGCCGGCCGCCCGGGCCGTTGTCGACCCGCAGCCGGAAGGCGCGCTCGGGCCGGCAGGCTTCGAAGGTTTCGGTGACCACGGTCGGCGCCTGGGCCGTGCGCTCGTACAGGGTCGGTCCGAACACGGGCGGGGCCGCTCGGGTCATGACCGGCGGCGCAAGGATGGCCGTCGCGGCCAGGAGTGCCGCGGCGCCCCTCGGAGTCGCGCGCATCGGATCGCCCTCTCCCTGAATCGGAACAGATACACCGGAGCGCCGGTTCGGTGACCGCCTGTCCCGGCCGCGATAAGGAAAAGCAAGCAGAACGCCAAAGGATGGCCGCGTTCCGAGCGCCGTCGGCCACGGACAGGTCGTCTCGCGCGCGCGCGGAAGAAAAGCGCTTCGCCGCGGCGCATCTTCACGACGAGGATCGGCCGCGACGGCCGACGGAGCCGACTGCGGCGGAGCCGATGCGCGCCGGGTCGTCGCCTGGCCACGTACGGAAAACTGGGCAGGGGTGCTCACTCCCGTGTGCAGCTGTGCCGCGCTTCACAAGGCGTCCGGCGATTTGGCGGGCATTTTCACGCAGCAAGCCCGTGGCACTCTCCTTGCTCTTTCTCCCGCGTCGTTCCGCCGGGAGAGTGGCCGAGCCCGGCGCCGGGATCGCGACAGTCCGGCCCCGTCACGCAGGCTGGGGCGCGGAGGAGATTCGCGAGCCGAACGCCGGGCGGGTCGGGGGTCCGAGGGCACGAGCCGCGGGTGGGAGGACCGCGGCAGGCTGGTCAGCTGAAGTGACCCGACGACCCGGGCGACACCGTCCCGAGTCCCCGAAAGGGCAGGGGCCCGTGGGGAGGCCGGGGAAGCGCTTGACACCCGCGCCAACCCATAGTAACTGTTATCCGTTCGGGCCCGATCCGCCTCAGGGAAGTTCGACGTCACCCGACGTCGGGGACGCGGGGTCAGCGCTCTGGAAACTCGCTCGGGGGAGGACTGAATGCCCTACATCATTGCCGAGCCGTGCATCGGCGTGAAAGACAAGGCCTGCGTGGAGGTCTGCCCGGTTGACTGCATCTACGAGGGGGAGACACAGCTCTTCATCCACCCCGAGGAGTGCATCGACTGTGGCGCCTGCGAGCCGGTGTGCCCGGTCAAGGCGATCTTTGCCGAGGACGAAACGCCGGACCAGTGGAAGAACTTCATCGAGCTCAACAAGCAGTTCTTCAAGGACAACCCGGGGATTCAGCCCACGACGAAGAAGTAACCCGCCCGAGCCTGTTCGCCTCGCCCCGGCGTCCCGACACATCCTGGAAGGGGGGCCACCCGACGGTGGCGCCCCTTCTTTGTTTCCGCGGCCCGGTCAGCCGGCCGGCGCGCCATGCTGACCGCGCTCGCCCGCCTCGTCCGCCGCCGCCGTCGCTACCGCGAGCTCGAGGGCCTCCACGAGATCTCGCGCGCCTTCGCCGCCATGACCGACATCCAGGAGACCTACGGCCACCTGACCCGGCGGATCGCGGAGCTGATCGGCGCGGAGAAGTGCGTCATCTCGCTCTACGATCCGGAGACCCGCGAGATGGTCTGCCAGAAGCCGGGCTACCACGTCGCCGACGAGCTGCTCCACAAGTTCCGGTACCCCGTCGACGCGCTCAAGCCGGCGTGGAACTTCCGCACGCACGGGCCCATGGTGAACAAGCGGCCCGACGACTTCGACGAGGTCCAGCGGGCGTTCCTCCGGCCCTTCGGGGTCTACAACCTCACGCAGGTGCCGCTCGTCCTCGAGGGCCGCTTCATCGGCACGGTCTCCATGGGCAACAAGCCCGGCGGGTTCTCCGAGAACGACGTCCGGCTCGTCACCGTCTTCGCCGGGCAGGCCGCGGTCGCCATCCAGAACGCCCGACTCTACACGCAGCTCCAGGAATCGGCGGCGCAGCTCGAGGCCAAGGTGCGCGCCCGGACGGCCGAGCTCGAGGCGACGTACGGCGAGCTGGCCGACTCGCACGCGCGGCTGCGCGAGCTCGACCAGCTCAAGTCCGACTTCCTCGGGAACGTCTCGCACGAGCTCCGGACGCCGCTCGCCGCGATCAAGGGCTTCGTGGACAACCTCCTGGACGGCGTGGCGGGCCCTCTCCCGGACAAGCCCCGGCACTACCTGGCCCGGGTCCACGACAACGTCGAGCGGCTGGCGCGGATGGTCTCGGACCTCCTGGACCTGGCGCGCATCGAGGCGGGGAAGATCGAGCTCCTGCCGACGACGCTCGACGTGACGGCCCTCCTCGACGAGGCGGCGGAGAGCCTCCGGCCGCTGGCGCGCGTTCGCGACGTCACCCTCGCGCGCGCCTTCGCCAGCTGCCCGCCCGTCTGGGCCGATCCCGACAAGCTCCACCAGGTGCTGACGAACCTCCTCTCGAACGCGATCAAGTTCAGTCCCCGGGGCGGGCAGGTCCTGCTCACGGCGGCGCCGGCTCCCGGCATGGTGCGCCTCGCCGTCGTGGACGGCGGGCTGGGCATCCCGCCCGCGGAGCGCGAGCGCGTCTTCGACAAGTTCTACCAGCTCAGCCGCGTGGACGGCGACCGCCCCTCGGGCAGCGGGCTCGGGCTCACCATCGCCCGGTCGCTGGTCGAGCTCCACGGCGGGCGGGTCTGGGTCGAGGACGGGCTCGCCGGCGGGTCGAGCTTCGTGGTGCAGCTGCCGGTCTCGGCGGGAGGGGCGGGGTGACCGCGACCGCCGCGGACGCCGATCGCCTCGTCCTCGTCGTGGACGACGAGGCGGATCTCCTCGAGATCGTCCGGGACCGGCTGGAGGGCGCGGGCTATCGCGTCCTCACGGCCCGCGACGGGCTCGAGGCGCTCGAGCGGGCGCGCCAGGCCCGGCCGGGCTGCATCATCCTCGACCTCAAGATGCCGCGGCTCGGCGGCCTGGAGGCGCTCGGCGAGCTCCGCCGCGAGGCCCCCGAGGCCCACGTCATCATCCTCACGGGCTCCCCGAACCGGCCGCTGGCCGAGGCGTGCCGCGCCCGGGGGGCCGACGATTTCCTCCTCAAACCGTTCGATCCCGCCGAGCTCCTGCACTGCCTCACGCGGGCGTTCGGCCGGGGCTGAGGGCGCCATGCCGCAGCCAGCGCGGATCCTCCTGGTGGACGACGACGCGGACTTTTGCGAGGCCCTGCGCGATCGGCTCGCGGCGCTCGGCTTCCAGGTGACGATCGCGGGGACCGGCGCCGAGGGGCTCCGCCTCCTCCGCGAGGAGGCGCCGGCCATCGCGCTCGTCGACCTCGTGCTGCCCGGGATGGACGGGATGGCGCTCCTCGAGACGATCCGCCGCGAGGAGCCGGACACCGTCGTGATCGTGATCACGGCGCACGGGACGATCGCGCGCGCGGTCGAGGCGATGAAGAAGGGCGCCTACGACTTCGTCACGAAGCCCGTCGACCCCCGGCACCTCGAGATCGTCCTGGGCAAGGCGCTCGAGCGCCAGGCGCTCCGGGACGCCAACGCGCTCCTCGCCTCGGAGGTCGGCGACCGGTACGCGGCCATCGTCGGCGAGAGCCCCGCCATGCAGGCGGTCGTGGACGTCGCCCGCCGCGCGGCGCCGAGCGGCGCGACGGTCCTCCTTCTCGGCGAGAGCGGGACCGGCAAGGAGGTCCTGGCGCGGGCCATCCACCGCTGGAGCCTCCGCGCGGCCCGGCCGTTCGTGGTCGTGAACTGCGTCGCGCTCTCCGAGGAGCTGCTCGAGTCCGAGCTCTTCGGCCACGAGAAGGGCGCGTTCACCGGCGCCCACCAGCAGAAGCGCGGGAAGCTCGAGGTCGCCCACGGGGGAACCGTGTTCCTCGACGAGATCGGCGACGTCAGGCCGGCCCTCCAGGCCAAGCTCCTGCGCGTCCTCCAGGACCAGACCTTCGAGCGGGTCGGCGGGACGCGGCCGATCCGCTCGGACGTCCGGTTCGTCGCGGCGACCAACTGCGATCTCGCGGCGGCGGTGCGGGAGGGCCACTTCCGGCTCGACCTCTACTACCGGCTCCACGTGGTGAGCGTCACGCTCCCGCCGCTTCGCGAGCGGCCGGGGGACGTCGCCCCGCTCGCGCAGCACTTCCTCGAGCGCTACCGGCGCGAGCTCAAGCGCGAGTTCACGGCGCTCCGGCCGGAGGTCCTCGCGTGTCTCCGCCGCTACGCCTGGCCGGGGAACGTCCGCGAGCTGGAGAACGTGATCGAGCGGGCGGTCGTGCTCGCGGAAGGGGCCGAGATCACCCTCCGCGACCTGCCGGCGGAGATCCGGGACGCCGGGCTCGGCGGGAGCCCCGCCCGCGAGGACGCGCGGGCGTTCCACGCCTCGGTCGAGGAGTTCAAGCGCGGGCTCATCGCCTCGACCCTGCGGCGCACCGGGGGGAACCGGACCCAGGCGGCTCGCTTGCTCGGCCTTCAGCGCACGTACCTCGCCCGCCTCATCCGCGACCTCGGCCTCGTCCGCCCCGCCGGGCTCCCCGCGCTCGAGCCGGCGGGCGCCGGCCGCGCGGGCGGCGGCCTCCCGCTCGAGCCCACGGCGGCCGGGCCCATCGGCCGGGGGCTGCCGTGAGCGCGGAGGCGGTCGCGCGCCTCGCGCCGCCGCTTCTGCCCCCACCGGGCTCCGCCGCGGGTGGCGCCGGCGCTGCCCCGCAGCCGGCCGGGCGCCGTGGGACCCCTTCGCGCGCCTCCCGCAGATCGCCA
>JBIOTN010000117.1:0-3856 GCA_044866005.1 Candidatus Rokuibacteriota bacterium
CGGGCTCACGACCCGAACCCCGCTGCCAAAGCTGAGAATCCAGCCGAGCAGCTCTCGCGTATCCGCGACCCGCAACGTCATGCGGAGTCGGCCGTCGCGGAGCGGCGTGAGCTGCTGGCTCGGGTGCCAGACGCGGTCCCGCGCCCAGGCGGCGGTCGCCCTGTCGAAGAGCAACTCGACGGCGATCGGCGTCCCGCTCATGACGACGAGCGAATCCCGGACGTAGGCCTCGAGGTCGAAGCCCAGCGGCAGCTGATACGGGTGATCCGTCAGGGCGAGGCTACGGATGCGCTCGACCGCGAACTTCAGGACCTCGCGTCGCCGATGGTCGAACGCGATCAGGTAGAGGGCGCCGGCCGCGTACCAGAGGTGGTACGGGTCGACCTCCCTCTGACTGGTCTGCCTTCGCGAGGCCGTGAAGTAGCGCATCTGGACCGTGCGGTGCTCGGCGATCGCCCGGTTCAGAGCCTCGACCGTCTCCCGGTGTTCCCGATAGGACTTGTGGGAGCCGGGGCTCGCCGACAGGAACCCCCGCATCTGCTTGACGAATGCGACGCTTGAAGCCGGCAGGGCCGCGGACACCTTCGCCAGCGCCGAGCGGAGGGCGGCGTGGATGTGGGTCCCTTCGAGGGGCTTCAGCAGCTCGGCGCCGAGCGCCAGGGCCATCAGCTCGGTCGGCGCGAACCCGAGGGCCGGGAGGCGGCGGAACCCATCCATGAGCTTCCACCGGGTCTGGCCCCCGTTCCGCTCGGTCACCAGGGGGTAGCCCGCCGACTCGAGCGCGGCGAGATCGCGGCGGATCGTCCGGAGGTGCCCCGGAAAGTCGGCGGGGATCGCCTCCGCCAGCTCGTCGAGCGTGGCGCTCCGCGCGACCTCCAGGCGGCGCAGCAGGTGCCACTGTCGGACAAGCTGATCGTTCCGCGGCACGGCTGCCTCGCTCCCCGCCGCCTGCGCCCTCCCTGGGCCGCCGAAAAGGGGCTTCAGTATAGCCGGGGGCCGGCCGGGGGACAAGCGGCGGGCGAGGCGCCCGAGGCGACGGCCTGGCCTCGGCCGCTCCCGAAAGACCCCGAGGAGCGGGGCTTCAGTCCAGACCGAGGAGGCGGGCCGGGTTCTCGGCGACCATCGTCCGGACCTCGGCCTCGGAGAGCCCCTGCTCCAGGCAGAGCTGGACGAAGATCCGCAGGCCCTCCGCGGGGGCGGGGCTGTGGAGCTGGCCCATGTCCGTGGCGAGGACACAGCGGGCCGGGCCGACCTCGCGGATCGACTTGATCATCGCGTCGAGCGTGATGGAGTGCCACGGCGGCCCGAGCGTGTTCATGTCCTTCTCGAGGACGGCGCCCTCGTCGGCCAGCGCCTTCTGGTCGGCCACGCCGATCCCCGAGAGCATGAGGTCGGGGTGCGTGACCAGGATGCGCGTCACGCCCGCCTTCCGCGCCGCCGGGACGAGGGTCCGGATCTCCGCCAGGGAGAGGTGGCCGGTCGACAGGCAGATCCCCGCCTCGGCCACGAGCGAGAGGATCTCCCGGACCTCCGGCGTCAGCGCGCCCGCGCCGTCGAGGACGCCGAGGCCGGCGGGCGCCGGACCGGGCGCCGTGCGGCCCTGCATGCGGGGGCCGAAGTGGCTCCCGCCGAAGAACGCGATGTGGTGGCGCGCGGACATCGTCGGCATCCACACCATGCGGGCGCCGAGCTTGATCGAGGCGTCCACGGCCGCCGGGTTCAGGCCGCCCACCACGTGGTTCAGCACGACGCCGCCGAAGGCCTGGATCCCGGGGACCGCGCGCCGGACGAGCGCCGCGCGGCCCGTGGTGTCCTGCTCGTGCGCCTTGTAGAGGACGGCGCGCATCCCGGCCGCGCGCGCCTGCTCCGCCAGGCCGACGTCGTCGAGGAGGCGCTCGAAGAGCGAGGGGGCGGAGTGCGTGTGGAGATCGATCGCCCCCCGCAGGAGGTCGTGACAGAGCGCCATGCCCGCGCCGCCTCAGTGGACGGGAGCCAGCCAGCCGGCCAGCTCGGTCAGGTCGCGGAACTCGCGGTCCGGGCGCGCGGCGCCGGGTGCCGGCCCACCCTTCCGGTTGATCCAGGCCACCGGGATCCCCGACTCGCTCGCCGGGACCACGTCGTGAAAATAGCTCCGGGCCGCGTGGAGCCAGCGGCGCTCGCCGACCCGCTGGCGCGCCCGGTCGAAGTGCGGGCGCGCCGGCTTGTACGCCCGAACCTCCTCGGCGGTCACCCAGAAGTCGAACGCGACGGTGAAGTGGCGGCGCGTCGCGGCCAGCAGATCCTCGTCGACGTTGGACAGGATCGCGAGCCGGTAGCCGGCCCGCGCCAGACGCTCCAGCGCCGGATTCGTGTCGCCGAAGGGCCGCCACGCCGGGAGGCTGTCCGCCAGGAAGCCCGCTCGGGCCTCGTCGAGCTTCCAGCCGAGCTTCCCGGCCGCCAGTCGGGCCGACTCGGTCAGCACCGCGCGGTAGCTCCGGTAGGCCTGGCGCTCGACTGCCGGCTCCACCTCGTGGTACGCGGCCACCACGGCAGCCGGGTCGAGGACGACGCCGTCCGCGCGCGCCGCTTCGACGAAGGCCGCCCCGAGGCCGCGCTCCCAGTCGATGAGCGTCCCGTAGCAGTCGAACGTGACGACGTCGTATGGCCGCTCGGCCCCCATGTCAGCAGCCGGCACGGCTACGGCAGCCAGTCGCGGAGCGGCCGGACCCGGATCCCGGCCTTCTCCAGCCCCTCGCGCACGGCGCGGACGATCCGCTCCGCTCCCGGCGTGTCGCCGTGGCAGCAGATCGTCTGGACCGACACGTCGATGTCGACGCCGTCGTGGGTCCGCACCTTGCCCTCACCCGCGATGCGTACCGCCTGGGCCGCGGCCCGGTCCGGGTCGGTGATGAGCGCGCCCGCCTTCTTCCGCGAGACGAGCGTCCCGTCCACCTCGTACGCGCGATCGGCGAACCCTTCCGAGGCGACGCGGACGCCCATCTTCCGGCAGTGCGCGTCGCACTTCCCGGAGGCGAGCGTCATCAGGATCAGGCGCTCGCCCGACTCGGCCGCCGCCTCGCCGATCGCCTGGGCCATCGCCTCCTGCTGCTCCGCCATGGTGTAGAGGATGCCGTGGGGCTTCACGTGCTGAAGCTCGGTTCCGGCGGCCCGGCAGAACTCGCGGACCGCGCCGATCTGGTAGCAGAAGTAGTCCTTGAGCTCGGCCGGCGTGACGTCCATCACGCGCCGGCCGAACCCCATGAGGTCGGGCAGCGACGGGTGGGCGCCGACCGCGACGCCGTGCCGGAGGGCGAGGGCGACGGTCTTGCGCACCACGTGCGGGTCGCCGCCGTGGAAGCCGCACGCGATGTTGGCCGAGGAGATGAAGGGCATGATCGCCTCGTCGGCCCCGAGGGTCCACCGCCCGTAGGACTCGCCCATGTCGCAGTTCAGATCGATCACCCTCATGGCTCACCCTCCTGGCGTGGCGCGCCCCGCCGCCGCGGGTGGGCGCGCAGCGCCGGTGCGGCTCATGCCTGAGAGGCGCGCTCTTCGGCGTCGAGCACCCTGCCCAGGGCGTCCACGAAGCGCTCCACCTCGGCGTCGCCCATGGGGACCGACACGCAGCCCATCCCGCGCTGGGACAGCAGCACGCCCTCGTTGAGGAGCCCGATGTAGGTCCGCAGCGGACGCTCCGGATCGACCGGCCGGCTCGAGCGGAAGTCCGCCACGCGCTTGGGCGTCCAGTGGAGGCAGAAGAGGGAGCCGAGGCCCGTGACCTGCGCCTTGACCTTCCGGGCGCGGAAGAGCGCCCGGACCTTCTCCCGCAGGCTCTCGCCGAGCCGATCGAGGTGCGCGAAGGCGTCGGGCGAGAGCG
>JBIOTN010000118.1:0-7473 GCA_044866005.1 Candidatus Rokuibacteriota bacterium
TTCCGCTCGGCCACGGCGCCCCCGCCGATCACGAGGCAGGGACGGCCGGCCAGCTCGAGGACGATCGGGTAGTAGCCCATCACCGGCCTCCGCTCGGCTGCCCACTCGGCTTCTCGATCGTCCACAGGATGCGGTCCGCCGATTCGAGGGCGTGGGTGACCTCCCGGACGAAGAGCCGCCAGCCGAAGAGCCCGAGGTCCAGGACCCCGGCGCCCTGCCGGAGCTCGGCCCGGTAGAGGGGGGCGGCCACCCGCTCGGCGAGCGTCCGGACCACCATGGCCCCTTCCTCTCTCAGCGTCGCCACGGCCAGCCGCTCGACCGCCGTGACCGGGGCGCGGACCGGCTCGTCGAGGAGCCGGACGTCGCGCCGGTCGAGCGCAGCCGCGGGCGCGGGTGCTCCGCGCGGGTCCGCCGCGCCGGGCGAGGCGCTGCCGGCCGGCCCCGCTCGCTGCCGCGCGAAGAAGCGATAGAGGAGGACGGTGTCGATGGCGACGGCGAGCGCCAGCACGCCGTAGGCCCGCGGACTGGCGGAGAGCCCGAGGTCGGCGACGATCCGCGAGGCCCCGAAGCCCACGACCCACGCGTCGAAGCTCATGCAGATCCGCCGGAACGTCTCGGCGTCGAGCGTCCGGATCAGGACCGCGCCGATGGGGATCCCGAGCACGACGCTCGGCACGATCCAGGGCAGGAGCTCGACGCTCGTCACGGTGTAGAGGCCGAGGTAATAGTAGGCGATCGCCGTGAGCGTGGACTCGGCCACGCGGATCAGGCCGAGCGCGGCCCGGAACTCCTGCTTCACGAGCCCCTGGTTGTTGAAGAGCAGGGCCAGCGGCGGCCCGGAGATGGTCGTGGCGGAGTAGAGGACGCCGACGCCGGCGCCGAACGGGACCCCGACGATCCGCTCGGAGTGGATCGGTCGCCGGACCCCGGCGGCCTGGAGCAGGATCAGGGGCAGGAGCACCGCGTACACGGCGAGCTTGAGCCAGGCCGGGTCGATGGCGGAGAGGACGTAGCTCCCCGCGACGATCCCCGGGACGAGCCCGACGAGCATCGGGAGCACCCGCCGCCACACGGCGCGCACGCTCGCGCGGTTCATCACCAGCACGTACCCGTTGATCGCCACCTCGACGAGGATCAGGGCGGGGTTCAGGACCCGGTTCGTGTAGAAGAGCAGGGCGACGGGGACCGTGATCGAGGAGAAGCCATAGCCGAGCGCGCCGTTGACCACCGCCGCGGCCAGGGTGATCGCGACCAGCGTGAGGAGCCCGAGGTCGTCGAACATGGGCCTCAGCGTCCCCCGGCCGGCGCCGCGGTGGCCTTCGCCGGGTGGAGGCCGCACTCCTTCGTGTCCGGCCGCTCCCACCACCAGCGGCCGGCGCGGAGATCCTCCCCGGGCGCGACGGCGCGCGTGCACGGCGCGCAGCCGATGCTCGGATAGCCCTGGTCGTGGAGGGCGTTGTAGGGGAGGCCATGGGTCCGGATGTAGTCCCACACCTGCTCCCACGTCCAGTCCGCCAGGGGATTGACCTTCACGATCCCGCCGTGGTCCGCGTCCACCTCCACCTTCCGGACGGCCGTGCGCGTCACGGCCTGCTCGCGGCGGAGCCCCGTGATCCACGCCGTGAGCCCCGCGAGCGCCCGCGTCAGCGGCTCGACCTTCCGGACCCCGCAGCAGCGCTTCCGCAGCTCGACGCTCCGGTAGAAGAGGTTCACGCCGTGCTCGCGGACCAGGGCCTCGACCGCGTCGGCCCGCGGGGCGTAGACCTCGACGGCGAGGCCGTACCGCTCGCGCACGGCGTCGATCAGGCGGTAGGTCTCCTCGGGCAGCCGGCCCGTGTCGAGCGTGAAGACCCGGGCCGAGGGCTGACGCCGCACGAGCATGTCGATCACTACAACATCCTCGGCCCCGAAGCTCGAAGCGAAACCGATCCGCGGGTGGTACTCCGCGAGGGCCCAGCCGAGGACCTCCTCCGCGCCGCTCCGCTCGAAGCGGTCGCCGAGGACGTCGCCGGGGCGAGGAAGGTCACGCACGGCCATGGTCTGCCTCCCGGGTAGCGAGGTGCTGGGCGATGGCATGGACGAGGGCGCCCATCGTGCCCTTGTCGGACCGGACCTGCGGCACGATCCCGTGCTCTTTCAGCGCCGCCTCGCAGACCGGGCCGACGACGGCCACGGTCACGGCGTCGCGGAGGGCGCCGCACAGCCGCTGCCGGAGGTCGAGCCGCTCGGCGACGGCGAAGAGGTGCGTGATCTGGGGCGAGCTCGTCACGGCCAGGACGTCGATCCGGCCGTCCACGAGGTCGTGGACGAGCCTCTCGAGCGGTCCCTGGTCCGCCGGAAGCGCCCACTCGTAGAGCGGGATCTCCAGCACGGTCGCCCCGCGGGCCTGGAGGCCCTCCACCAGGCGCGGATTCGCGTCCCCGTAGAGCTGGACCGCCACGAGCCGGCCGCGCAGGTCGTGGCGGGCGAGGGCCGCGAGCAGCCCCTCGGAGGTCGGCTCCTCGGGCGTGAGGTCGATCCGCACGCCGGCCTCCCGGAGCACGGCGACCGGCTTGGGACCCCGGGCGGCGACGACCATGCGCGGCAGCGCCGCGAGCAGCGCCTCGCGCTGGCCCGCGTCCGCGGCGAGCTGGAAGAACGCACGCGCGCCCACGCCGGTCAGGAACACGATCACGGCCACCTCGTGCCGGCACACGCGGTCGAGGACTGCGAGGGCCGGGCCGCGGTCCCGCCGCGGGAGTTCGCGCACCGCCGGCGCGGAGCAGGGCACCCCGCCGAGCTTCGTGATCAGCGTGGCCAGCTCGGCCGCGCGTCGCGCCTCGGTGATCGCGATGGTCTTGCCGCGCAGCGCGCTCACTGGGACCGCCGGCGCCTCAGCCCTCGAGGCCGGGGGGAAGCCGCCCCGGCGCGGGGTCGCGGGCGGCCGCGGCCAGCTCGGCCCCGGCCAGGAACGCGCGAAGCTCGTCGTCTCCGTGGCGGGCGCAGAACTGGCGGAACGGCTCGCCGTCCCGCCGCTCGGCGAGGTAGGCGCGGAGGAGCCGCTCGATCGCCGCGGGGACCTCCGTGGCGGGGATCCGGTAGCCGATCGGTCGCGCCTTGGCCTGATGCCGGCCGACCGCGCCGCCCAGGCAGAAGTAGTAGGCGTCCACCAGCTCGCCGTCCACCCTGACCTTCTTCCCCTCGATCCCGATGTCGGCGATCCAGTGCTGGCCGCAGCTGTTCGGGCAGCCGGTGACGTGGATCTTCACGTGCTCGGCGAAGCCCGGAAGCCGCTGCTCGAGGTCCTCCACGAGCCAGCGCGCGAAGCCCTTGGTCTCGGTCAGCGCGAGCTTGCAGAACTCCGTGCCCGTGCACGCGATCGTGCCGCGCCAGAACGGCGAGGCCCCCACCCGGAGGCCGGCCGCCTCGAGCTCGCCGGCGAGCGCGGCCGCCCGCTCGCGCCGGACGTCGACGATCAGGAGGTTCTGCATGCTCGTCGTGCGGAGCTCGCCCGTCCCGTACCGGTCGGCCAGCGCGGCCACCGTCCGCAGCTCGCTCGGCGTGATCCGCCCGCGGAGGACGGCCAGGCCCACGTAGGCGTAGCCCGGCTGCTTCTGGCGATGGACGCCGACGTGGTCCCGGTAGACGTCCTCGGGGGGCGCCTCGGGGACGGCCGGGTCGAGGGCGACGCCGATCCGGTGCGTCAGCTCGGCCTGGAACCGCTCGGCGGTCCAGCCGTGGGTGAGGAAGAGGAACTTGAGTCGCGCCTTCTCGCGGCTCTGGCGCAGGACGTCGCTGTCGCGGAAGATCTCGGAGATCCCCCGGACGACCGGGAGCACCTGGTTCCAGCGGACGAAGGCGTCCAGGCGCACGCCGAAGTGGGGGTCGGTGGAGAGGCCGCCGCCGACGCGCACGGAGAAGCCGATCTCGCCCGTGTCCGGGTGGGGCAAGGCGGTGAGGCCGACGTCGTTGATGTCGGGGTACGAGCACCAGACGCGGCAGCCGGTGATGGCGATCTTGTACTTCCGCGGGAGGTTGTAGAACTCCGCGTTGCCGTTCAGCATGCGGGTCGCCGCGTGGACGAGCGGCGAGGCGTCGGCGATCTCGTCCGCGTCGACCCCGGCGAGCGGGCAGCCCGTGATGTTGCGCGTGTCGTCGCCGCAGGCGCCCATGGTGGTGAGCCCCGCCCGCGCGAGGCCGTCGAAGAGCCCGGGGAGGTCCTCGATCGGCACCCAGTGGAGCTGGACGTTCTGCCGGACGGTCAGGTCGGCGACGCCGCGGGCGTGCCGCTCGGCGAGGTCGGCGATCGTGCGGAGCTGGTGGGAGAGGAGGAAGCCGTTCGGGATCCGGATCCGCACCATGAAGTAGGGCACGGACTTCCCCTCGCCGCCCTTGCCGCCGACGGCGCCCACGCCGTCGCCCTGGCTGTAGACGCCCCACCAGCGGAAGTAGGTGTTCCACTCGGGCGGGATCGCGGCATGCCCTTCCCGGGCGAAGCGGCGGATCTCGGCGAGCGCCTCCCAGGGGTTCAGCGCGCGCTTCAGGCGCTCCGCACGTTGCGCCTTGGTCTCTTTCGGCTGATCCGCCATCGGCTTGCGGGCCCCCCGCCGCCCGATGGAGGCAACCTACCTATGTCGATCGGCAATGTCAAGAAGGAAGTGTGACGGCCGGCACGGCGAGGCGATCGAGGAAATTCCGCAGGAGGCGCTTGCCCTCCGTCGTGAGGATGGACTCGGGGTGGAACTGGACGCCTTCGACGTCCGCCTCCCGGTGGCGGAGGCCCATGATGAGTCCCTCGGCCGTCCAGGCCGACACCTCGAGGCTCCCGGGGAGCCCCTCCCGCCGCACGATCAGGGAGTGGTACCGCGTGGCCTCGAAGGGGTTGGCCAGCCCGGCGAAGACGCCGCGCCCGTCGTGGTGG
This sequence comes from Candidatus Rokuibacteriota bacterium, assembly GCA_044866005.1. GTDB lineage: Bacteria > Methylomirabilota > Methylomirabilia > Rokubacteriales > DASRDR01 > JBIOTN01. Next base: position 4,901 of record JBIOTN010000118.1, read on the forward strand.
ATCCAGGAGGTCTTCCCGTGGATCGGCTCCGGCGCACGGGTCACGACGCCGCCGAAGACCTCCCCGATGGTCTGGTGGCCGAGGCAGACGCCGAGGATCGGGATCCGCCCCGAGAAGGCACGGATCAGGTCGGCCGTCACGCCGGCCTGGCGGGGCGTGCCGGGGCCCGGCGAGACGACGAGCCCCGCGGGCGCCAGCTCGAGGGCCTGCGCGACCGAGATCGCGTCGTTCCGGTAGACGCGGGGCGCGGCGCCGAGCTCGCCGAGGTACTGCACGAGGTTGTAGGTGAACGAGTCATAGTTGTCCAGGACGAGCAGCATGGCTCTCTCCCGCCCGCTCGATCGCCGCGAGCAGCCCGCGCGCCTTCGCCGCGCACTCCTGATGCTCCTGCTCGGGGACCGAGTCCGCGACGATCCCCGCGCCGGCCTGCACGTACGCCATCCCGCCCCGCACCAGCACGGTCCGGATCGTGATGGCCGTGTTCAGCGCCCCGTCGAAGCCGATGTAGCCGACGGCCCCGGCGTACGGGCCGCGGGCGATCGGCTCCAGCTCGTCGATGATCTCCATGGCGCGCACCTTCGGCGCCCCGCTCACCGTCCCGTGCGGGAAGACCGCCTGGACGACGTCCCAGGGCCGGCGGCCCGACTGCAGCTCCCCCTCCACGTGCGAGACCAGGTGCATCACGTGGGAGTAGCGCTCGATCGCCAGGAGCTCGGTCACGCGCACGCTGCCGTGGCGGGCGACGCGCCCGACGTCGTTCCGGGTGAGGTCGACGAGCATCACGTGCTCGGCCCGCTCCTTGGGGTCGGCCAGGAGCGCCGCCGCGAGCGCCTGGTCCTCCGCCGCGCTGTGGCCGCGCGGCCGCGTCCCCGCGAGCGGTCGCATCTCGATCCGGCCGCCCTCCACGCGGACGAGCCGCTCCGGAGAGGCGCCGACGAGGGTGCTTCCGCCGATGTCGAGGAAGAACATGTAGGGCGAGGGGTTGATCCGCCGGAGCGCCCGGTAGATGGCGAGGGGGTCCGTCCCCGGGATCTCGACCGCGAAGCGCTGGGAGAGGATCACCTGGTAGATGTCGCCGGCGCGGATGTACTCCTGGGCGCGCGCCACCGCGCGGGCGAAGGCCTCGGCCGTCACGTTGGCGCGCGGCCCGGCGGTCGCGCCGGGCGGCGGGGGGACGGGGAGGGCGGGCCGGGGGCCGTCCAGCCGCGCGAGCGTCGCCGCGATGCGCTCGCGCGCCCGCCGGTAGGCCGTCTCGCCGCCGTCCTCGTCGAGGAAGGCATTCGCCACGATGCGGAGCGTCCGGCGGTGATGATCGAAGATGACCACGGTGTCCATGAGGCCGAGCCGGAAGACCGGCAGCCCGAGGTCGTCGGGCGGTCGCGCGGGGAGGCGCTCCCAGAGCCGGACCGTGTCGTAGCCGAGGTAGCCGACGAAGCCGCCGACGAACGGCGGGAGATCCGGCCGGCTCTCCGCGCGGTACCGGTCCAGGGTCCGGCGCACGATCTCACCCGGGGCGCCCCGGTCGCGCTCGCTGCCGTCGGCCGCCAGCACGCGCGCCGTGCGGCCGTCGCTCTCGACGAGCAGGCCCGGCGCGCCGCCGAGGACGGAGAAGCGGGCGACCTGCGCGCCGCCTTCGACGCTTTCCAGGAGGAAGCTCGACGGGAGGTCCCGGAGCTTCAGGTACGCCGAGATCGGCGTCTCGAGGTCGCCCGGCAGCTCGCAGGAGACGGGGACGACGTTGGCCCCGCCCCGCAGGCTCAAGAACTCGCTCTGCGTCGGCTCCAGCACGAGACCGTGCATGTGCTGCCTCCCTGTGGGGAACAAAAAAGCCGAGGTCGCGGGACCCGCCCGCTCACCTCGGCCTCCGCCTTCTCTCCGCTGCCTGCTCGGCCTACCCGGGCGCGGTCCTCCCCCTGGCGTCGCGTCGCCAGCACCAGCGCCAGAAGCGAGCCGGCCGCGCGGTCATGGTGCCCCGTACGCTAGGCGGTCGGTCGCGCCTTGTCAAGGAGAAAAGCCGGCGATATACAGGCGATGTCGGAGGCGGACCTGCCGACAGCGTAGCCGGGCTGGAACCCGAGAAGGCGCCGAGGAGGACCACCGGCCCTCCGCTGAGCAACAGGGCCCCGAGCGTCATGAACATCAACAACGCCAGGCAGGCGCCGAGAAGCGCGTTCGCGTCCGGGCATCACTGCGCGCCGTCGCGCCGATACAGGAAATAGACGCCACCACTCAGGATGAAGGCGCCCGCGGCGAATCCCGCCAGCACGTCAGTCGGCCAGTGCAAGCCCAGGTAAACCCGGGAGACGCCGATCAGCAGCGCCACAACTGGTAGGCCAATCTCGGCAGGGCGCGCGACGCGGGGCCAGAGTCGGACAGCGACGACGGCCGCCATGCCGTAGATCGCCACGGCCGCCATGGCATGCCCGCTCGGAAAGCTGTAGCTGTGCAGGGTGGCCACGGTCCAGAGCGAGGGCCGAACGCGCTGGAAGGCCAACTTGAGAATGGCGTTCAACCCCTCCGTGGCCAGCGCCACCCCGGTGAGGGTGGCGGCGGCACGAGAGTCCTTCCGCTTC
>JBIOTN010000119.1:0-20577 GCA_044866005.1 Candidatus Rokuibacteriota bacterium
CCGAAGGTGGACGAGTACCGGATCCCCATGCTCTACCCCGTCGTCTCCGCGGACGACCTGACGCAGCGCAAGCCGGCCAGGTGGGTGATCCGCACCGGCTGGACGTCGAGCCAGCCCAACCAGCCCTTCGGCGAGTGGGTGGCCCGGACGCTCGGCTACAAGAAGGTCGTGACCGTGGCCATGGACTACGCGTTCGGCTGGGAGCAGGTGGCCGGCTTCCAGCGCACGTTCGAGGAGTCCGGCGGGCAGGTGATCCAGAAGCTCTGGCCGCCGCTCGGCACGACCGACTTCGCGCCCTACCTCGCCCAGATCCGCCGCGACACCGACGCGGTCTTCGCGGTGATGGTCGCCGCCTCCTCGCTCCGCTTCCCCAAGCAGTACCAGGACGCCGGGCTGAAGGCCCGCTTCCCGCTCATCGGCGGCGGCACGAGCTTCGACGAGTTCGTGCTGCCCTCGCTCGGCGACGAGGCGATCGGGGGCGTGAGCCCCCTCATCTACAGCGCGGCCATCGACACGCCGGTGAACCGCCGCTTCGTCAAGGACTATCGCGCCAAGTTCGGGAAGGTCCCCGGCTACTACTCGGAGACCTGCTACACCGCGGCCCGGTGGATCGCCGAGGGCGCCAAGGCGGTGGACGGGAACGTCGAGGACCGGGAGCGGTTCCTGGCGGCGCTCCGGAAGGTGGAGATCCCCGACGCCCCGCGCGGCCCCATCAAGCTCGACGCCCACGGCAACCCGGTCCAGAACATCTACGTGCGCAAGGTCGAGAAGCGGGACGGGGAGCTGTGGAACACGGTGATCCACACCTTCACGGGCGTGTCCCAGTTCTGGAAGTACCCGCCCGAGGAGTTCCTGAAGGAGCCCGTCTACAGCCGCGATCATCCGCCGTGCAAGCACTGCTAGCGCTCCAGAGGGGGGCTCTGCCCCCCTCTGGGCAACCCCCCGGGAAGGGTTCTCGCGGCGAAGCCGCCGCTGGAAGCGGATCGTCGTCCGCGCGATGGCTCCGCCTCGCGTGGCGCGCGGTCAACCCGAGAGGAGTGCCGTGCCGCCGGCGCTGAGCCTGGCCGGCGTGTCGAAGGCGTTCGGCGGGCTGCGCGCCGTGGACGCCGTGAGCCTCGAGGTCCGGCCCGGCGAGCGGCGCGCCATCATCGGCCCGAACGGCGCCGGGAAGACGACGCTCTTCAACCTGATCAGCGGGGAGCTCCAGCCGAGCGCGGGGCGGATCACGCTCTTCGGCCGGGACGTCACGCGGCTCGCCCCGCACCGCCGCGCCGCCCTGGGCCTGGGCCGGACCTACCAGATCACGAACCTGTTCCCGCGTCTCACGGTCCTCGACAATTGCCTGCTGGCCGCCCAGGGGCTGTCGTCCGTGAAGCTCCACCTCCACCGCGCGGTGGGCCGCTACCCGAAGCTCTTCGAGCGCGCCCGGGCGGCGCTCGCGGCGGTGGGGCTCGCCGGCAAGGAGGGGGACACCGTCCGCAACCTCTCCCACGGCGAGCAGCGCCAGCTCGAGATCGCCCTGGCCGTGGCCGGCGCCCCCAAGCTGCTCCTGCTCGACGAGCCGACCGCGGGGCTGTCGCCCGCCGAGTCCCACCTGATGACCGCGCTCCTCAAGACGCTCGACCCCGCCATGACCGTGCTCATCATCGAGCACGACATGGACGTGGCCTTCGAGCTGACGAACCGGATCACCGTGCTCCACTTCGGGCGCGTCGTGGCCGACGGCGTCGGCGACGCCGTCAAGGCCGACCCGCTGGTGCAGGAGATCTACCTGGGCACGGGCTAGCCGCGGGCCGGCCCTCCGAGGGACGACGGCGGCGCCAGACACATCCGAGAGGAGGTCGACGATGGCTCGGTCAGTGAGCATCGCAGCGGGACTCCTGGCGCTCGGCATCCTCGCCGGGTGCGCCTCGACGCCCGAGGGCCCGAAGCCCGCGCCCGGCGCGGCCGCCCCGGCGACGCCCTCGACCCCGGGGACCGGGGTCGCCTACCAGGAGGACGACAAGCTCGGAGGCCGGGCGTGGGTGGCGCCCGGGTTCGACTTCCGAGGCTACGACACGCTGCTCGTCGGCGCCACGGCCGCCGACGTCCCCAAGCTCAACCCGGACGGCGTCGAGAACCTGGAATGGGCCAAGGGCGTGCTGCGCGAGGAGATCGCGCGGGCGCTCTCCGCGACGAATCTCTTCGGCGCCGTGGTCACCCGCGAGGCCGAGCTGAAACCGGGCGCCCGCACGCTGCGGCTCGAGCAGACGATCGTCGAGTACGAGAAGGGGGGCGGCGGGGCGCGGTTCTTCGCCGGGCTGTACGGCGCCGGCCAGCCCGTGATCAAGGTGCGCGGCCGTCTGACGGGCGAGGTCGCCGATCGGGCCCTCTTCCTCTACGAGGCGCGGCGGAGCGGCGACACCGGGCTGGCCCGCGTGTTCGGGGGCTACCGGAGCGACAAGGCCATCCAGGAGGAGGACATCAAGGACCTGGCCCGGGACCTGGCGGATTTCATGGTTCGCGCGGGCAAGAAGTAGCGCGGGGAGGCCCGTCCGAGGTCCCGGGTCGCCGGAGGTCGTGACCGTGAAAGCCATGGTGCTGCGCCAGGCAGGGGGGCCGGTCCGGCTCGAGGACGTCCCGGTCCCCAAGATCGGGCCGAACGACGTGCTCCTGCGCGTCCGGGCGACGGGGGTCGGCCTGACCGTCGTCATCATGACCGCCGTCCCGGGGCGGGTCACGGCCTTCCCGCGCATCCCCGGCCACGAGGTGGCGGGCGAGGTGGTCGAGGTGGGCTCGGAAGTCGCGACGGCGAAGGTCGGCGACCGGGTCGCCTGTCACTTCTACCTCACGTGCAAGGTCTGTCCCTACTGCCGCAGCGGCCGGGAGACGCTCTGCCCGGCCTTCCGCGGCTACGTGGGCATGGCGTGCGACGGCGGCTACGCCGAGTACATGGCGATCCCGGCCGTCAACCTCTGTCCGATCCCGCCGGGCGTCTCGGACCTCGAGGCGGCGATCGGCGCCGACGCCATCTGCACCCCGCTCCACGCCTGTCGCGAGGAGGCGCGGATCGGCCCGGGCGACCACGTCCTCGTCGTGGGCGCGGGCGGCGGCGTGGGCGTCCACATGGTCCAGATGGCCCGGCTCTGCGGCGGCCGGGTCCTCGCCGCGGATCTGACCGACGCGAAGCTCGCCATGGCCCGCGAGGTCGGCGCCGACGCGCTGGTCGACGTGCGGCGGGACGAGCTGGCGAAGCAGGCGCTGGCCCTGACCGACGGCCGGGGCGTGGATGCGGTCATCGACTGCGTCGCGTCGCGGGAGACGCTCGAGGCGGGCGTGCGGGCCCTCGCCCGCGCCGGCCGCCTGGTCATCATCGGCTCCCGGCCCCCGGCGGTGTTCGGCACCGATCCCACCTTCAGCGTGGACCCCCAGGCGATGCTCTACCGGGGCCTGGAGATCCACGGCTCGCGCTACGTCTCGCTGGCGGAGCTGGCCCAGACGCTCGAGCTGCTCCGCCAGCGGCGGATCCGGGCGATCGTGACGCGGGAGTTCCCGCTGGAGGGCGCCGAGGAGGCCCACCAGCTCCTCCGCCAGAACGCGCTGGTCGGGCGCGCGGCCTTGATCCAGCCCTAGGTCGAATGGGCCGGCCCGGCGCCGCAGCGAGGAGGTGCTGATGGGCGGGCTCCGCTCCGGGGCGGTCGCGATCACGACGCTCGGGCTCTGGGGCTGCGTCACGACGTCCATCGACGTGACGTTCGCGCCGGGATCGATCACGTTGCCGGGAGCGGGCACGACCTACCTCCACGCGCCGAGCGAGCCGCCGATCCACATCGGGGACGGGAAGGGCGACAGCGAGGAGATCCCGCGGGAATTCCGGCTCGCCAACCCGCCGCGCGGCTACGCGTGGAGGTTCCGGCTCGACCGGGTCCCGACCTCGGCGGCGATGGAGGTGGTCACGCAGGGCCTCGCGGCGGCGGGCGACGCGCGGGGCTGCCACACCTACGCGGTCCTGAACGGGACCTCGGTCGCGCAGCTCACCGGCGGCGCGGGGGCCGGGGGCCGGACGACGAGCGTGGCGACGTTCCCGCTCGACCCGTCCACGTTCAAGGTCGGGGAGAACGTCCTCCAGATCGCGGGGGAGCCTTGCCGCAGCGCGCCGGCCGGCGACTCGCTCGACGACTCGCTGATCCGCTCGGTGCTGATCCGGGTGACCTGAGGCCGAGGCTGGGGGCGCGGCGCCGGGCCGTCACCCGGTCAGGGGCCGACCTCGATCGGGTGCGTCAGCTGATCCTGAACCGGCCCCGCCAGGCGGACGGCGACGACCCACCGCCCGGGCATCGGGAGCTCCAGCGTCCCCTGGTACGTGCCGGCGGGCTCGGCCGGCGTCGCCGTGACGGCCCGCAGGTTGTGGCCGAGCGGCATCGACGGCATGTCGGCGGTCAGCGTGACCGTGGCGCCCTCGACCGGGCGGCCGGTGCGGCGGTCCGTCAGTCGGACCCGGCACTGCTGGCGGAGCGCGCTCGACTCCGGCGCGCAGGCGACCTCCACTGCGACCGAGGGCGGCGCGGGCGGGGCGCAGGCCATGGCCAGGACGCCGACCAGCACGAGGGTACGGGTCACCGGCTTCCCAGGTACGCCGCCAGCACCCGCGCGTCGTGCCGCAGCCCCGCGGCCGGCCCGTCGAAGATCTTCGCGCCGAGATGGAGCACGACGACCCGCGGGCACAGGCGCGTGATGGCGCCCAGCTTGTGCTCCACGAGCACCGTGATCCGTCCCGGCGCGCCCGCGCGCTCCACGAGCCCCGCCATCGCGTCGGTCTCGGCGGGCGTCAGCCCGCCGAAGGGCTCGTCGAGCAGCAGCAGTCGCGGCCCACCGGCGAGCGCGCGGGCGAGCTCGAGGCGCCGGCCCTCGCCGGGTGTCAGCGCGCCGGCCAGGTCGGTCCGGCGCGCCTCGAGCCCGACGAAGGCGAGCCAGGGCCGGGCATCGATCGCCCGGCCCGCCCGGACATTTTCCTCCACCGTCATGCGCGTGAAGAGGCGCGGCGACTGAAAGGCGCGGGCGACCCCCGTCCGGGCCACCGCGTCCGGCGAGCGGCCGGTCAGGATCACCTCGCTCAGCCGAATGCGCCCCGCTGCCGGCCTCACGAAGCCGGCGATGGCGTCGAGGAGCGTCGTCTTGCCGGCGCCGTTGGGGCCCACCAGGCCGAGACGCTCGCCCGCGGCCGCGACGAGGGTCACGCCCGCGAGCGCGACGGTGCGGCCGAAGCGGACGGAGAGGCCTTCGACGGCCAGGCTCACACGCGCGCCCGGGCGAAGCGCCGCCTCAGGCGTTGGACGGCGACCTCGTCCAGCAGCCCTCGCGGTCTCAGGATCAGCAAGAGCGCCACCAGCCCGCCGAAGATGATCATCCGGTATCCGCTCAGGATCCGGAACGACTCCAGCAGTCCGATGTCCAGGGCGACGCCGAGCGGGGGGCCGAGCGGCGTCCCCAGTCCCCCGATCAGAGCGTAGGCGACGCTGTGGACGCCCAGCATCACGTCCGCGTGACCGGGCTCGACGTAGGTCGCGTAGTGGGCGAACAGGCCGCCCCCGATCCCGGCGAGCCCGCCCGCGGCCGCCAGCGCCAGCGTCTTCACGCGCGCCACCGGCACGCCGAGCGCAGCCGCCAGCTCCTCGTCTTCGCCCAGCATCCGGAGGGCCTCGCCCCAGCGGGAGCGCAGGAGCCGGGCCATCAGCAGGAGGGTCAGCGCGAGCGCGCTCCCGATCGCGAGCGCATACGCGGTCACCGACGTCCCGCTGGTGAAGAGCAGGCGGATCCCCCGAAAGCCGTCGGCCCCGGCCGGCCCGAGCAGGTCCGGCCCCACGGGCACCCGGTAGTGGAGGCCGAGCAGCCCGACCCGCACCAGCTCGCCGAAGGCGAGGGTCCCCGCCGCGAACGCGAGTCCCCGTGTCCCCGTCATCGCGACCGCGACGAGCGCCCCTGCCAGCCCTGCCACCAGGCCGCCCGCGGCGATCCCCGCGACGAGCGGAGCACCGAAGACCGCCGTGGCCATGCCCGCCGCGTACGCGCCGATCGCGAAGAAGCCTTGCTGGCCGAACGAGATGCGCCCGGTCACGAGCAGCAGGTACGCCGAGAGCGCGACGAAGGACTCGATCCCGACCCGGATCAGGAGCGAGACGACGTAGTCGCTCACGGCCGAGGCCCGGGGACGAGCCCATGCGACCCGGATCCGCCCGGGGCGCTCACAGGCGGTCGCCCCAGCGAAGCCGCGGGCTCGCGGCGACGACGAGGAACAGGAGCCCGTAGGCCACCAGGTCGCGGAACTGGCCGCCGAGGTAGGTCAGCGCCAGGACCTCCACGACGCCGAGGGCGAGACCGCCCAGGACGGCGCCGGGGAGCGAGCCGGCGCCCCCCAGCAGCATCGCGGTCAGGCCCTTGACCGTGGCCCACAACCCGAAGTAGGGGGTGACCTGGCGGTGGCTCGCCGCGATCAGGACGCCGGCCACCCCGCCCACCGCCGAGGCCAGCAGGAACGCGACGGCGCTCACCGCCGCGACGTTGACGCCCATCAGAGCCGCCGCGTCCGGCGACTCGGACAAGGCCCGGATGGCCGTCCCGAGCCGCGTCCGGTAGAGCAGGACGAACAGGCCGACCATGATGGCCGTCGCGCCGCTCCACATGAGGAGCGCGTCCGACCGCAGCAGGATCGGTCCGAGGGCGAGGCTGGGCAGCCAGGCCGGCGCCGGGTACGGCATCGTCCGACTCGGCGAGCCGAGCGCGATCAGCTCCTGGAGCTGCATGGACACGGCGAAGGAGGAGACCATGGCGACCACCGGCGCCTGGCGGAGCAGCGGGCGGAAGGAGCAGCGCTCGACGTACGCCCCCGCCAGCACGGCGCCGCCGACGGTCGCCGCGGCGACCGCGGAAAACGCGCCCGGCCAGGCCAGGTGGAGGCGGCTGCCGGCCCAGATCCCGAGCAGGATGGTCGGCCCGAAGGCGAGATTGAGCCGCCGCAGGACGCCGAAGATCAGCGTGAAGCCGAGGCCGAGGAGCGAGTAGGTCGCCCCGAGCATGACGCCGTCCACGGCCGCCTGGATAATTTCGAGCACTGTCACATTGCCAGGTTGACAAAGTTAACCAAGGTGCTACCTTCATAACCATGAATACCAGGAATGCCCGGCACGTTGCGGGCAGCGATCGGATCAAATTGGCGGACGAGGTTTGGGTCGCGACGGCGCTCCTGCACCGCGAACAGCCCGGGCGTGAGGCCTTCACCCCGCAGGAGATCCGCGATCGCGCGGAACAAGAGGCCGCCGGCACGCCGCTGCGGCCGGGGTTCTACCCTCATGTGTCCCAGCACTGTGTGGCTAACCGCGCACCCAACCCTGGGCGGTATCGCATGCTCTACGCCACGGGCCAGGGGCGACGGTTGTTCCGGCCGGGGGATCCCTATGACCGCCGGCGCGAAGGCGGCAAGACGGTGCCGCGCCGCGAAGATTTGCCTGCTCGCTATCACTACTTGCTCGACTGGTATCACGCAGAGTACGCCCCTGCGGGCCGGGGTCCCGAAACGCCCGACCCCATTCTGGGACTTCGGGGGCTGGGCAAGGAGATCTGGGCCGGCGAGGAACCGGATGCATACGTCAGACGCCTCCGGGAAGGCTGGGCGTGAGCCGAGTCTTTTGGGACACGAATCTCTTCATCTATTTGATCGAAGACTATGGCGCCGCATCCGGGCGGGTCGCCAGGCTGCGCGAGCGGATGCTCGCGAGACACGACGACCTGTACACATCGGCATTGACGCTCGGCGAGGTCTTGGTCAAGCCCGTGGAAGCCGGCAACGATGACCTTCGGCGCGCTTACGAAGAGGCGATCACCGCGGCCGCCGTCGTGGTCCCGTTCGATGACGAGGCGGCGCGCGCCTACGCAGTGATCCGGCGGGACCGGACGATCCGGCCCCCCGATGCGATCCAGCTCGCGTGCGCCGCGCAGGCAGGCGTGGATCTGTTCATCACCAACGACGAGCGGCTGAGCGAGAAGGTGGTGTCGGGCGTCCAGTTCGTGACCTCGCTCGACCGCGCGTTCCTCTGAGCCGTTCCCGGGACTACCGGCCCTTGACCCCGAGGTAGGCGCGGCTGATCGCCTCGTTGGCCGCGACCGCCGCCGCCCTGCCCTCGAAGGCGATGCGCCCCCGCTCCAGCAGACAGGCGCGGTGGGCGATGGAGAGCGCCATCCGGGCGTTCTGCTCGACCAGCAGCACGGTCAAGCCTTCCCGGTTCAAGCGGGCGACGATCTCGAAGATCTGCTCCACGACCAGCGGCGCGAGCCCGAGCGACGGCTCGTCCATCATCAGGACGCGGGGGCGGGCCATCAGCGCGCGGGCGATGGCGAGCATCTGCTGCTCCCCGCCGGAAAGCGTCCCCGCCGCCTGGCGAGCGCGCTGTCCCAGGATGGGGAAGCGCGCGAACATCGCCTCGAGGTCCGACGCCACGCCCTGCCGGTCGCGCGGCAGGCGGAGGTACGCCCCCGCCAGCAGGTTGTCGCGCACGGGCATGTGGCCGAAGACCAGGCGGTTCTCGGGGACGAGCGAGATGCCCCGGGCGACCACCCGGTCGGCCGGGAGCCCCGACAGCTCGCGCGCCTCGAAGCGGACGGAGCCCCGGCGCGGACGCAGGATGCCCGCGATGGTGTAGAGGAGCGTGGTCTTGCCCGCCCCGTTGGGCCCGAGGATGCACGTGATCTCGCCCTCGCGCGCCTCCAGGCTCACTCCCCGGAGGGCCTCGATGGCCCCGTACGAGGTGACGAGGTCGCGCACTTCGAGCACGGCGCCCCTCAGCCTGCGCTCTCCCCTGGCGGGGGCGGGAAAGCGGGCCCGTTCCGGCGCTTGCCCAGGTAGGCCTCGCGCACGCGCTCGTCGTCTTGCACGGCGACCGGCGCTCCCTCCGCGATCTTCTCGCCGAAGTTCAACACCACGACGTGGTCCGCGACCGCCATGACCAGGTCCATGTGGTGCTCGATCAGCACCAGGGTCTTCCCGCGTCCGCGGAGCGCGAGGATCCGGTCTCGCAGATCCTCGATCTCGGCGGCGTTCATCCCCGCCGCCGGCTCGTCGAGGAAGAGCAGGTCCGGGTCGGCGGCCAGGGTGCGCGCCAGCTCCAGGCGCCGTTGCTCGCCGAGGGCGAGGTTCCGGGCCAGCTCGTTCCGCTTGTCGCCGAGCCGGCAGAACTCGAGCGCGCCCTCGATCTCCCGCGCGCGCCCCGAGGCGGGCGTGGCGCTCCGCACCACCCAGAGGTTCTGCCAGACCGTGAGGCTGCCGAAGAGGCGGATGTTCTGGAACGTCCGCCCGACCCCCGCGGCCAGCACGCGGTGCGGCGGCCAACCGGTGATGTCCCGGTCCCGGTACGTGACCCGGCCCGCCGTCGGCGCGAACACGCCGGTCACCAGGTTGACGATCGTGCTCTTCCCGGACCCGTTGGGGCCGATGAGCCCCATGATCTGGCGCGGGCGCACCCCGAGGTCCACCGCCCGGACGGCCGCCACCCCGCCGAACTGCTTGGAGAGCCGTTCAGTCCGCAACACGGACGGGGGTCCCGCGGCGGCCGCCGTGCCAGCCGAGCCGGCGCACGAGGCCGACGTCGACGATGCCGTGCGGGCGAAGGTTCATCATGACGACGATCAGCACTCCGAAGAGGAGGTTCCGCCAGTCGCCCAGGAAGCGGAGCCCGTCGATGAGAAGCGAGAAGAAGAGCACGCCTGCGATCGGCCCGAGCACGCTCCCGGTCCCGCCGATCAGCGCGTAGGCGATGGCGAAGGTGGCGAGGAGCGCCCCGAAGTCCTCCTGGGAGACGTACGTCGCATAGTGGGCGTAGAGCCCGCCGGCCAGCCCGGCGACCAGGCCGCCGGCGCTCATCGCCGAGACCTTCACCGCGGTCAGGTTGATCCCGACGCTCGACGCCGCCAGCTCGTCCTCCCCCACCGCCCGCAGCACCGCGCCCGTGCGGGAGCGGTCCATCAGCCAGAACGCGCCGAGCGCGAGCAGGACGAAGCCCCAGGTGAACGTCACGATCCCCAGCGACGACCAGCCGTTCTGGTAGTAGTACGTGATGCCGCGGAAGCCCTCCGCCGCGGCGGGCCCGATCGTGCGGTCCCCGACGCGGATCGTGTACCGGAGGTTGAGGAAGACCATCCGGACGATCTCGGTGAAGGCCAGCGTGGCGATCACCAGGAAGAGCCCGCGCACGCGGAGCGCCGGGAACCCGACCAGGAAGCCGAAGACGCCGCCCATCGCCCCGCCGGCGAGGACGGCCAGGAAGATGGGCCAACCCCACAGCGCGGTCGCCGCGCCCGCCGTGTAGGCCCCCAGCGCGTAGAAGCCGGCCTGGGCCATGGAGATCTGTCCGGTCAGGATGACGACGTAGGCCGAGAGCCCCAGGAGGATCCGGAACCCGAAGAGCGTGAGCAGGCTGAGGTAGAACTCCACGACGGGCTCAGCCGCGTGCGCCCGGCCCGAACAGCCCAGCCGGGCGGAAGACCAGGAACGCGAAGAGCAGCAGATAGGTGACCATGTCGCGGTAGCCGATGCCGAAGAAATAGAGGGCCTCGTACTCCACGATGCCGAGGAGGAGCCCGGCCACGATCGCACCGGGGATGGAGCCCAGCCCCCCGAGCACGGCGGTGACCAGCCCCTTGATGGTCAGGGGGAGGGACAGGAGCGGGGAGAGGTTCCCCACGGCCGACCCGATGAGCGCGCCGGCGACGCCGCCGATCATCCCGGTGATGACGAAGACCGCGGCGTTGACGCGATGGAGCCCGATCCCGCAGAGCTGCGCGGCGACGGGCTGCTGGGAGACCGCGCGGGTGGCGAGGCCGAGCCGCGTCCGGTACACCAGGAGCCACAGGGCGCCCATGACCGCCAGGCTCACCAGGAACATGAAGGCGAGGTCGCCTCGCAGGAGCCAGGGCCCCACGTCCATCATGAGCCGCCCCATCGGGGCCGGGAAGGCCACGGGCCGTCCGTGGGTGGCGTGGGCGACGACCTCGTCGATGAAGAAGAGCATCCCCATGGTCGCCATCAGCGGGGCGAGGGGATAGTCCCGGGGCATCCACCGGAAGCACGCCCACTCGATCACGAGCCCGACGACTCCGGCCGCCACCACGGCCGTGAGGAAGACCGCCAGGAACGGCGCGCCGCTCAGCCGGAAGAGCAAGAGCCCGGTGTAGGCCCCGGCCAGGCCGGTCACGGCGAAGGCGAGGTTCAGCTTGTCCATGACGCCGAAGATCATGGTGAAGCCGATCCCGATCAGGGCGTACGACGAGCCGAAGAGGAAACCGTTCAGGAGCTGCTGGACGAGATCGAGGACGAGATCGCTCACCGGCGACTCCGCTCTCCCTCTCCCTCCCGCCGGGAGGGAGAGGGCGGGGTGAGGGCGGGCGACTCACCCCTCACCCTGCCCTCTCCCCCGGGACGGGGGAGAGGGGTGCCGGGAAAGCGGCTCAGCGGGGGCGGGGATCGAAGAGGACGGCCCAGTCGGAGTTCTTCGCCACGGCGAACACGTACGGCTTGACCGACTCCCGATCCTCCGTCCGGGTGATCTTGCCCAGGAGCCCGTCGAACTCCTTCAGCCTGGCGAGCCCTTCGCGGATCTTCTGCCGGTCCTGGGCCAGGGTCGTGGGCTTGCCCTCCACTCCCGACGTCTCGATGATCCGCTTCAGCACGTGCAGGTTCTCGAAGACCGCGGCGGAATGGAGGTCCACGTTCCCCTTGTACCGGGTCGCCACGACCTTGGCCACCCGCTGGGCCTCCGCCGTCACCGGGGCGAAGCCGCTGGGGATGATCAGGCCCTCGGCCTCCGGTCCGCAGCCCGCCATGGTCTCGAGCGTGGCGGTCGAGGTGAGCCCGACCAGGAGCTTCGGCTTCACGCCCTGGCGCTGCATCTCGCGCAGGACCCCGCAGGTCGTGAACGGGTGTGCGGAGATGGCCACGACGTCCGGCCGGGCCCGGCGCCACTTGCCGACCTGGGTGGAGAACTCCGTGTCGGCCAGGAGCCACTTCTCCCAGCCCAGCACCTCGAAGCCCGCCGCCTTGGCCGCGGCGTCCATGGTGCCGGAGTTCGAGTTCGAGTGCGCGAAGTCGCTCTCGACACCGCCATAGACGGTCTTGAGATCCGGGTGCTTCTCCTTGAGCCACTTGAAGAGGTGGTTGTACATCGTGGGCTCGTGGGGCACGTTCCGGAAGGCCCACTCGGAGATCTTGGCGAGCCCGGGCTTGATCGCGGTGTCGGTGAAGATCGGGACCTGGAGCCCCGAGTCCCCCGGGTCGCCGGTCTTGCGCTGCAGGATGCCGAAGAGCGGCTCGGCCACGTTGGAGCAGGTCGGGCCGATGATCACCAGCCAGTCCTCGCTGGCGAGCTTGCGGACGACGGAGATGCCTTCCTCGGCGTTGCACCGCTCGTCGACGAAGGTCGTGACGATCTTGGCGCGACTGCCGTCGGCGAGCCTGATGCCGCCAGCCGCGTTCAGCTCGTCCACCGTCATGTCGAGCACGGCCTTCGAGTTGATGCCGAAGCCCCGGATGACGCCGGTCATGGCGCCCACGCCGGCGATCTTGATCACGCGCTCCTGGGCGTCGGCCGCCGTCCACGCGAGGGGGATGGCGAGCCCGGTGAGGATGAGGATCACGAGCGCCGTACGAGCCAGCACTCTCATCGGAGCACCTCCAAGTCGGCGGGAGACGGGTCCGGACGGTCCCTCTGTCGGTAGCGGGATCATAGTCCAGAACGGCCGGCCGGGGCAACGGGCCGCCCGGGGCGGTGTCAGCGCGGGTCGCCGGCGTGGCCCTCCACCGGCGCGCGCAGGAGCGCGTACCGCAGGGCCACGCCTCCTGCCAGGGCGAGCACCGCGCAGGCACGCACATCCAGGCCCCCGAGGATGCCCAGGGCGGGGAGGACGCCTCCGGCCGCGGCCCCGCCGAGCCACCAGAGGCCCGCGTGCACGCCCCTGAGCACCGTGCGCTCGGCCCCGGCGCCGAGCCACACGGCGACGACCATCGTCGCCTGCAGGAGTCCCGCCGCAACCAGCACCGGGCCGAGGCGCGGTGAGCGCGGGTCTACGAGCGCGAGGGCGCTGGCGCCGAGCATGACGCCGGCGCCGAGCAGCAGCGGGCCCAGCAACCGCCCGCGCCGCCAGAACGGCACCGCCGTAGCCGAGAGCAGGAGTCCCTTGTAAGCCAGCACGGCGGGCGCCAGCGCGAGGAGGGCCCACGCCGTCCAGCGGAGCGAGGGGCCGAGCAGCGCCGCAAACGCCACGATGGCGTAGGCGGAGAGGATGTAGACGCCCCACGACATGGGCGAGGTCGGGTTCATCGCCATCACCATGTAGTGGAAGCGGCGCGGCCGCCCGAGGTCGTAGACCAGGATGCCGAGCGCGAGCGCGATGGACGGGAAGCCGAGCACGGTCGCCGCCGGCCAGAGGCTCGAGTCCCCGGCGAAGAGCCGCGCCGCGGCGGCGACCCACAGGGCGCCGGCGCCCACGGCGCTCAGCGCGAAATCGGCGACGATCTCCCGGCCCCACGGGGGGCCGGCCGTGCCTACCCGGTAAGCCATCCTGCCAGCCACGCGGCCAGCGCCGCGACGGTGCCGGCGGCGACCGTGACCGAGAGGAGCGCGTCCTTCACCAGGTGCGCGGCCGGCCGCGCCGGGTTGTCGGGAAGTCCGAACACGCCGGGCACGTCCGTGATGACGAAGAGGGCGTGAAGCCCGGCCAGGCGCCCGCCGCCCAGGCGCTCGTCGCCGTAGAGGCGCGCGCCGGCCTCCCCTCGCGCGCGCAGCGCGACCACGCGTGCCTCGGCCCGCGACCGGAGCGCCCCCAGCTCACCGAAGACGATCGCGTCGGTGGGGCAGGCCTTGGCGCAGGCCGGCTCCATCCCCTGCCCGAGCCGGTCCACGCAGAAGGTGCACTTGTGCGCCCCCCCGTCCCGCTCCGAGCGGCCGACCACGCCGAACGGACAGGCGGCCACGCAGTAGCCACAGCCGTTGCAGACGTCGTCGCGGACGAGCACCGTGCCGAAGCCGGTGCGCACGATGGCCCGGGTGGGGCACGCCTCCAGGCACCCGGCGACCGCGCAGTGCTTGCAGACGTCGGAGAGGAACAGCCACTTCCCCTGGCGGGTGGCGGGGTCGAAGGATTCGACGAACGCGACGTGGCGCCAGTTGTCGCCCGAGAGCCGCAGCGTATTGTCGTACGACTGGCCGGTGA
The DNA here is from genome assembly GCA_044866005.1 of Candidatus Rokuibacteriota bacterium. Taxonomy (GTDB): domain Bacteria; phylum Methylomirabilota; class Methylomirabilia; order Rokubacteriales; family DASRDR01; genus JBIOTN01. The sequence goes on from JBIOTN010000119.1 coordinate 14,233, forward strand.
AGACGCTCGTCTCCGGCAGGCCGGGCAGCTCGTTCCACTGCTTGCAGGCCACCTGGCACGCCTTGCAGCCGATGCACAGCGTCACGTCGGTGAGGAAGCCGACCGGCATGGGGGACCTAGCAGGTCTCGGACTCGAGGCTCACGCCTTCCGCACGTCGCACACGAACGCCTTGGTCTCCTGGATGGACACGTTCGGGTCGCCCACCATGGCCGAGAGGTCGTTCACCACGTCGCCCCGCACCAGGCCCGCGTACCCGAAGTGCCACGGCAGTCCGACCGCGTGGACCGTGCGCGGGCCGAGGCGGAAGGGCCGCAGGCGGGGCGTGACGAGCGCCTTGGCGCGCACCTCGCCGCGCGGCGTCGAGATCAGGACGCGGTCGCCGTTCCGGATGCCGCGCGCCTCGGCCAGCTCCGGCGAGAGCTCGCAGAAGAGCTCCGGCATCAGCTCCGCCAGCCAGGGGAGCCAGCGCGTCATGACGCCCGTGAGGTGATGCTCCGTGAGGCGATAGGTCGTCAGCACGAACGGCCATCTCGGGTCGGCCGGCTCGGCGAGCGGGTTGCCGTGGGCGGCGAACTGCTTCAGGCGCGGGTTCGCGCGGGCGGCCTCCAGCAGGTTGCCCCCGACCGGCGACTCGACCGGCTCGTAGTGACGCGGGAGCGGGCCGTCGGCCAGCCCGGGCGCGAAGAGCCGCGCCACTCCATCCTCCAGCATCAGGAAGGGGTGGGCGGCGTCGCCGTCCGGCACCGCCCCTCTCCACGCCTTCCGCTCGCTCCACGGCGCGCCGGTCGCCGGGTCCACCGAGGCGCGGTTGTAGAGCATGCGCCGGTTCATGGGCCACGACCACGCCCAGCCGGCGTCCTCCGGCCCCCCCGCCGAGCGGGCGGCCGCGCGCAGTCGGTCCGGCGACGGGAAGATGCCGGCGTGGATCCACGAGCCGGCCGCGGTGGAGCCGTCGTCCTTGAGGTCAGCGGGCGACTCGATCCCCGCGCCGTCGGCCACGCGAACGCCGTTGATCTCGCGGAGCACCGCCCGCGCGTCGGGCTCGCCGTGCGCGACCTCGGGGTAGTCCCAGCAAAGGTGCGGGATCACGTCGCGCAGTCGAAGCGCCAGCTGGTGCAGGAACCACAGCTCCGAGCGCGCGTCGCCCGGCGGATCGGCCGCTTTCTCGTGCCACTGGACGAGCCGCATCGTGTTCGTGAGCGAGCCGGCTTTCTCGGCTGCCATGGCCGCGGGCATGAGGAAGACCTCGGTCGCGCACTCCTCCGGCGTCCCGCCCGCCTCCTCCTTCCAGACGGCGGCGGTTTCCAGCTCGTAATAGTCGCGGATGACGAGCCACTCGAGCTTCCGCAGCGCCCGCCGGGCGAAGGCCGCGTTCGGCGCGCCGGCGGCCGGGTTCTGGCCGATGACGAGGCAGCCCTTCACCTCGCCGGCGTCCATGGCCTCCACCATGGCCTGGAAGGAGCGGTCACGGTCGGACTTGGGCAGGAGGTCGTAGGCGTCCGGGCGCCCGTACCAGGCGGTGAGGAGCGAGGCCAGGTAGCGCGGCGTCCCGCTCCAGCCGCCCGCGCGCTTCGTCTCCCGCGCGAGGTACGCGGCCTGGCTCGCGTGCTCGGGCGCCTCCCGCGGGGCCGGCAGGTAGCCCGGCAGCACGTGGTAGAGGGAGGCCAGGTCGGTCGCGCCCTGGATGTTGGCGTGGCCGCGCAGCGCCAGGATGCCGCCGCCCGGACGGCCGACGTTGCCCAGGAGGAGCTGCAGCATGGCCGCCGCCCGAATGTTCTGGACCCCGTGGGTGTGCTGGGTCCAGCCGACCGCGTAGCAGATCGTGGTGGTGCGCTCGCGGCCGCTCGCGCGCGCCAGCGTCGCGGCGACCCGCTGGAACAGCTCGACCGGCGTGCCGCACACCTCGCTCACCCGCTCGGGCGTGTAGCGCTCGTAGTGCCGACGCAGCACCGACAGCACGCTCATCGGGTGATCCAGCCCGACCCGCCGGGGCTGGCCGTCCGGGCCGCGCGCGAGCTCCTCGCCATCCTCGCGCACCAGGAAGCCCGCGTCCGTGTACGCCTCCACGTACTCCCGGAAGAAGAGGCCCTGCTCCAGCACGTGCCGCACGAGTCCGCCCAGGAAGGCGATGTCGGTGCCGGGACGGATGGGCACGTAGAGCGACGCGCAGGCGCTGGTCCGCGTGAAGCGGGGGTCGACGTGGACCACCTCGGCCCCGCGCTCCCGCGCCTGCATCACGAAGCGGAAGGCCACCGGGTGGGCCTCGGCCATGTTGGAGCCCATGATGAGGATGGCGTCGGCGTTGACGAGGTCCTGCACGTACGTGGTCGCCCCGCCGCGTCCCAGCGAGGCGCCCAGACCGGGCACCGTGGAGCTGTGTCAGACCCGCGCCTGGTTCTCGATCGAGACGACCCCCAGGCCGCGCATGAGCTTCACCAGGAGGTAGTTCTCCTCGTTGTCGAAGACCGCGCCGCCGATGGACGCCAGGCCCGTCGTGCGGCGCACCGGCATCCCGCCCGACTCCTGCACGAACGTGCGCGCCCGCGTCTCCCGCACGAGCTGCGCGATGCGATCCATCGCCCAGTGGAGCGGGCGCGTCTCCCAGGCGCGGGCGCGGGGGGCCCGGTAGAGGAGCCGGGTCAGCCGGTTGGGGTTGACCGCGAGCTGGAAGGCGGCGGCCCCCTTGGGACAGACCGTGCCCTCGTTGATGGGCGAGGCCGGATCCCCCTCCATGTTCACGATGCGGCCGTCCCGGACGTGCACGAGGAGGCCGCACCCCACCGCGCAGTAGGGGCACACCGACGGGACGGCGCGCGCGCCTTCCAGCTTGAAGGGCATGGCAGAGATGATACCGCACCTCCCGGGCCGCGGCGCGTCGGCCGGCGGCGTCAGTGGACGAGATGCGGTCTGGTGGGCGCCGGACTCGTGACCGGCACGCGACGCGCCAGCGTCCGCCGGTGCTCGAGCAGGAGCCGGGCGGTCTCCTGGAGCACCGTGACGCAGGGCACGGCCACGATCATCCCGAGGATACCGAGCGCCTCGTTACCGGCGATGATCGAGGTCGCCAGCAGCAGCGGGTGGAGATGCACGCTTCGCCCGATGGTCACCGGCTGGATCACGGCATCGTCGAGGGCGCGGATCGCCAGGAGCAGGAGCAGGATCCGGCCGACGGCGCCGAATCCCTGACCATGGATCAGCGCCACCAGGCCGGCGGCGCCAGCCCCGAGGATCGGGCCCACCACGGGGATCGCGTTCGCCAGCCCGGCGAAGGCCCCGAGGAAGATCGGGTAGGGCACGCCGAGCATCCAGAGCGAGAGCGTGACCAGCGTCCCCACCACGAGCCCGTCCAGTGCCAGCCCCCGCACGTACTGGCCGATGATGCGGTCGATCTCGCACCAGACAGCGACCGTCGTCTCGACGTGTACCGGCGGGATGCGGTCCATGACGAACGCGATCAGCCGGCGACTGTCCCGGAGCAGGAAGAAGGTGAAAAAGGGGAGGAGGATGGCGAAGATGAACAGCCGCCCCGCGTGCTGGAGGAGCCGGCTCGCGTCGCCGACCTGACCGTCGAGGAACCGGTCGACCCAGCGCTGGCGCGCCTCCCCACCGGGCAACACGCGGCGCACGGCCGGGAATGCCTCGGTCAGCGCCCGCTCCGCCACGTCCAGCGCCGCATCGGCCTCGGCGGCCAGGGTCGGCAGGCGCTGGGCCAGGGCGACCGCCTCGGTCCCGAGACGCGGGCCGAGGACGTAGCCGCCGGCTACCACGCCGCCCAGCAAGCCCAGGAAGAGGCCGGCCACGGCGAGGCCTCGACGGATCCCGAAGCTCTCGCCCCACCCGATCAGCGGATTCAGGAGGTACGCCACGATCGCGGCCCCCGCCAGGGGGACGATCAGGCCGCGGAAGAAGTAGAAGACGGCCACCACGGCCACGCCGATGGCGAGCCTCGGCAGCCAGGCGACCTCTCGCGCGGCGGTCACTGCGTGACCGAGAGCCCGGGGGCGCGGCCCACCGGCGCCTCGGGCACCGCCGGGTGCTCCGGCTGCCCGCGCGGCGCCCGGCGCGCATACGTGGCCAGGGCCCGGAGCAGGTTCCGCATCACGACCAGGGCGATCCGTCGGTTGCCTTCCACCAGCGCGTCGAAGTCCGTCTTGTAGAGGATCAGGAGACGCGACGGCGCGGTCACGCGCGCCGAGGCGGAGCGGGGCGCGTCGTCGATGAGCGCCAGCTCGCCGAAGCACGCGCCCAGGCCGAGGGTGTGGAGAACGTTCTGCCCGTCGGGCTCCCCGTGCGTGACCACCACGGCGCCCTCCAGGATGACGAACAGCGCCGCGCCGTGGTCGCCTTCCTGGAAGACCACGTCGCCCGGCTCGTAGCCCTTCTCGAAGAAGCGCGCCGCCAGGCGGCCGAGCTGCCGTCGGGACAGGCCGGCGAACAGCGGCGCGCGCTCGAGCAGCGCCACTCGCCGCGCGTGCTCTGGGTTCAGGCTCCAGCCGAGCCACCGGCGCAACACGTGCGTCACGTCGGGCACTATAGCAACTGCGGATCGGCCCTGTCACGGGGGCGCCCGGCCACGGGCCGGCCTCGCGGAGGCCACGCCGGCGCCCCGGTTGACCGGCCGAGCCTGGCCCCGGGGCTCGCGGCTCAGGCCGGCAGGGGGAGCGGGACGGGCTGGTTCCGCTCGGCGGAGAGGTCGGCGGCGAGCGTCACCTCCATCACCTGCCGCGCCTGCTCCGGCGTGACCAGGACGGGCCGGCCGAGGGCGACCGCCTCGAGGAAGTGGATCGTCTCCGCCTGCATGGGCCCCTGATAGACGTGGGCGACCTGCTCGCCCGGCATCGTGGAGAGCGGGAGGACCATGCCCTTGTGCATCGTGTTCAGCACGATGTCGCGGTGGCTGTCGTCGATGAGGAGCGCGCCCTCGGTGGCGACGAACTCGATGGTCGCCGTGGAGAAGTGGGGATAGCCCGGCGGCAGCGCCCAGCCGGCGCCGATGGTGAAGGCCGTGCCGTCCTCCATGGTGACCACGATCCACGTGCAGTCGGGCACGCCGTGGGCCTGTTCCATGATGCGGTAGACGGACTGGGCGTAGACCCGCGTCGGGCGCAAGCCTTCCAGGCACCACAGGACGAAGTCGAGGTCGTGGGTCGCCTCCATGACCGCCGGGGAGAGCCGGATCCGCCCGCCGATCTTGTTACCGATGCTGCGCGAGACATTGCGGCTGACGAGCGCCGTGACCGGCCGGCCGAGCGTGCCGTCGGCCAGGCACTTCTTGACGTAGGCGTACTTCGGGTTGAAGCGCTGGGTGTAGCCGATCGTCAGCTTGACGTGGCCCTCGTCGGCCAGGGCCATCATCTCGTCGGCTTCCTTGAGGGCGAGCCCCATCGGCTTTTCCAGGAGCGTGTGCTTCCGGGCGAGCAGGCAGTCGCGGGTGATCGGGTAGTGGGTGGTCTCGGGCGTGGTCGAGACGAAGACCGCGTCGAGGTCCTTCCGCGCCAGCAGCTCGTGGTAGTCCGTCGTGGCGGTGCGCGCGCCGGTCGCCTTCGCCACCCGCTCCAGCCTCGCCGGGTCGATCTCGGCGAGGTGGAGGCTCTCCACCAGCGGGTGCTCCGCGCAGACGCGCGCGCGGATCTCGCCGATCCAGCCGGTGCCGATGACCCCTACATTGATGCGTCGCATGGCCGCGGTCGATCCTCTTGGCTCGCGCTCGACGTGCGACTCCTTATTCGACGACCTGGTCCGCACGGAGCGGCAGTAATTTTCCTTCTGCATATCGATACTCAATGACAATAGTTTTTCCGTCCACGTAACCAAGCTCGCGCAGACCCTGCCGGAACGCCTCGGTCCGGGCCGGGTTCACGGAAGGGGAGCCAACACTCAGATAACCTATCCGCGAGATCTTCCCCGTCGGCTGCGCCTCGGCGGCGACCGGTGCGGTGAGGAGGGTGAGGGCCACGACCGTGGCGCTGTGCAGGGTGAGTTTCGTACGTGCCTCCCGTTGGAGCCGAAGGGACGCTGGGAGCGTACCCGAGAGGGTCACGAGATGTCAAAGGCGGTGGCCCAACCTGGCTTGGTAGGACCCGCCGATTCTGCCGGCGGATGACCCGGCGGCCACCCATCGATCTGCCCGCGAGGTCTCGACGCTCGCGGCTAGGACGGGGAGGACAGCGGCTGGCCGTTCAGGACGGTGGTGGCGGCGATCGGCACCGGGCGGAGGAGCGCCTGCATGACGAAGCAGCCGCGCTCGGCGTTCCGGACGAGGCGGGCGACCTTCGCGGGCGGCTCCGGGGAGTCGAGCTCGAGCCGCGTCTCGACGCCGACCATCTGGGCCTGGACCGTGTCGT
>JBIOTN010000120.1:0-19408 GCA_044866005.1 Candidatus Rokuibacteriota bacterium
GCGCGAAGAGCCGCTCGAAGCGGGCGGCGAAGCGCGCCACGACCCCCCGGTCGTCGACGAAGAGGGCGTTCTCGAAGTTCTGCGCCTCGGCGGCCTCCGTCCAGTTGTAGGAGCCCGTCACCACCAGCCGGCCGTCGAAGACCGCGAACTTCTCGTGCATGATGCCGTGGCCGCGCCCCCGCAGGAGGTGGACGGGGATGCCCGCGGCCGCGAGCTTCGGGATCTCCGAGCGCTTCCCCCGCGCCTGCCGCGGGTCGGCCACCACCCGGACCCCGACGCCGCGCGCCCGCGCCCGCACGAGCGCCGCGGCCAGCTCCCGCGAGGTGAAGTCGAAGATGGCGAGGTCGATCGACGTCCGGGCCCGATCGATCTGACGGAGGAGGCGGGCGCGGACGCCGCCGTCCGGGGAGAAGTAGGCCTCGGGCGCGGCAGGGACGGCCGGGGGGCGGAGCGGCAGGAGGGCCGCGACGACGAGCGCGAGGAGGACGGCGCGACTCGGCGCCGCGCCGGGGCGCCGGGGGCGCCTCCAGGCCGAGGGGCGGGGTCCGGGGGTCGGCATCCTCCCGGGCCCGAGTGTATCTCCGCCGACCCACCCGTGTCACGGCTTGGATACGGCAGAGCTCCGATCCCGGGCTCGCCGCCTGGCGCCGGGACCTGGCGATGGACGAAGGACCGGCGTGAGCTTCTACCGGCACCGGGCGGGAGGCGCGCCGAAGTACATCGCGCGCACCTGGCTGCGATCGAAGATGAGGGTGCGGCCGCCCAGCTCGATCGTCACGTGGTCCGGGCTCGCGCGAACCCCGGTCCCCTCGATGCGCTCGCCGGTGGTGAGCTCGAGGGTGTCCGCCCACGCGGCGACGGGCGCCAGCAGGAGCAGGGCAGTGAACGCGCCAGCAGTCGACGACACGAGCGCGCGGCTTCTCATCACCACTGTCCTCCGACGTCCCCCACTCAGTGGCGGGGCAGGAGGCGGCCGAGGAGGCGGTTGGCCGCGGCCGCCAGCACGAAGATGAAGAGCAGCACCGCGTCCATCTGCGGGATGCGGAAATGGCTGTAGTGCTCGATGGCGAGGAAGCCGAGCCCGCGGTTGGCGAGCTTGATCTCCGCCAGGATCACGCCCACGACCGCCAGGCCGAGACCGAGGCGCATGCTGATCACGACCGACCGCCTCAGGGCCGGCAGGTAGATGCGGCGGGCCATCTGCCCGGCCGACAGGCCGAAGCTCCGGCCCACCTGGATCAGGACCGGCCGGATCTCCCGCATCCCGGCCGCGGTGTTGAGCACGACCGGGAAGAACGCGGAGAGCGCGCCGAGCGCGATCTTCGACTCGATCCCCACGCCCAGCGCCAGCATCGCCACCGGCAGGAAGACGATCTTGGGCGCGGTGGCGAGCCCCTCGACGTACGGGGTGACCGCGTCGCCGAAGAAGCGCCGCGCGCCCATGAGGACGCCGAGCGCGAGGCCGGCGGCGAGCCCGGTGGCGAAGCCCGCGCCCACCTCCCAGGCGGTGACGCCGAGATGCCGGTACGTGTCGCCGCTGCCGAGCAGCGCGACGAACGCCACCAGGATCGTCGGGAGCGGCGGCACCACGTCCTGGTAGAGGAGGCCGGAGCGCGCCACGGCCTCCCAGACGACGAGGATCGCCGCCAGCGTGAGGCCCGTCGCGCGGGTCGACGGGGACCGGCGCGGGCCGCGCGCGGCGCTCGGCCGCCGGGTCAGCGCGGTCTCAGCCACGACTCGACGCGCCGGAGCGCGCGGAGGAAGATCAGGCTCACCGCCACGATCAACAGGATGGCGGCGTACATGGCGGGGATCTCGTAGCGGTAGTGCATCTCCGACACCACCCGTCCCAGCCCGCCGAAGTCGATCAGGTACTCGATCCCGATGATGTTCACGAGCGCGTAGATCAGGCCGAGGCGCAGGCCGGTGAACACGGTCGGCGCGGCCGCCGGCAGGACGATGCGCAGGAGGAGCTGGCGCCGCGGGACGTGCAGGCTGCGGCCGACCAGGATCAGCACGGGCGGGACGGCCAGCAGCCCTTCGCGGGTCTTCAGCACGACCGGGATCGCCGCGGCGAGGAAGCCGACGAACACCGTCGTGACGTAGCCGCGGCCCAGGATCACCAGGAACAGGGGATAGAGGAGGATGGTCGGCGCGGCGAAGACGGCGCCGAGCCACGGCTCGTAGGCCTCGCCCAGCGCCGGCCGCTTCCACAGGAGATAGCCGAACGGGATGCCGACGACCGCGGCCAGCAGCGTGGCCGCGAAGGCCTGGCCGAGCGTCGTGAAGAAGGGCGCCAGCACGTAGCCCTCCGCCCAGAGCCGGGCGAAGGCCGCGGGCAGCGCGGCGGGGCGCGCCACGACGAGGGCCGACACCCAGCCGACCCGGATCACCGCCTCGACGAGCGCGGCCACCGCCGCCAGCCCGGCGAGGCCGGCCAGCGCCGTGGCCAGCGGGCGCGGCGTCGCCACCGTCCGGCCCGCTCAGCTCCCGGGCTTGTAGACGAAGTCCAGGAGGCCCTGGGCCTGCTGCTCGGTCATCGGCTTGTCGAGCTGCTTGTACTCGAGGGCCTGCGCCAGGGTCTGCGGGAGGCCGAGCACCCGGTCCGGCGTCATGGCCTGCCGCGGGTAGGTCTCGTAGGTCTGGCGCGCGATGTCGAGCGAGACGGCATTGAACCTGGCGAAGAAGGCGATGGCGGCGTCCGGGTTGCGGTACATCCAGTCCACCGTCTCGTGGTAGGCCTTCATGAAGCGCCGCGCCACCTCTCGCCGCTCGGTGAGGAACTTCAGGCTGGCCACGTTCACCCGGACGGTCTGGGCGGCCAGCGCCGGCACGTCGCTGCCCCGGGCGATCAGGCGGATCTTCCCGTCGCCCAGGAGGTCGAGATTGAACGGCGGGATCGACCACCCCGCGTCGATCTGGCCCGACATGACCTGGGTGCGGGTGTCGGGCACGCCGCCGGCCGAGACGAACCGCGGCCTGACGCCGGCCGCCGCGGCGAGCGACTGGGAGACCAGGTGGGTGGAGGACCCGGGGCGCGAATAGCCCATGGTCCGGCCGTCCATGTCCTTCATGGAACGGACCGAGCTGTCGGCGCGGACGTACCAGAACATGTCGTGGGCCCCGGTGAACTGGGCGCTGATCACGCGCACGGGGGCGCCCTTGGCGTAGGCGCCGATCACGCCGAGGATCCCGTTGGCCAGGTCGACGTCCACGCTGCCGGTGACGAGGGCCTGGAGCGTCTCGGCGCCTCCGCGCGTCCAGGTCACCTCGACCTCGAGGTTCTCCTTCCGGAAGAGGCCGGCCTCGATGCCCTGCGGCACGACCATGGTGTCCCAGAGCCCGCGCTGGCCGATCGCGGCGCGGACCCGGTCCGGCGCCTGGCCCTGGGCGGGCCCCGCCGCCGCCAGCCCCGCCAGCGCGATCAGGCAGAGCGCCCGTCTGATGGTGGATGGCATGCTCCTCCTCCTCCTCCTCGCCTCGGCGCGAGAGTACGCCGGGGCCGCTACCGCACGGCCGCTTCGCTCTCGGACAGCCCGCGCGAGGCCTCCTCGCGCAGGTCGGTCCACAAGGCCCCCTGAAGCCGCCCGAACTCGGCGCTCGCCACGATGGCGGACGTGCGCGGCCGCGGCAGGTCGATCTCGACCAGGCGCTTGATCCGGCCGGGGCGGAAGGTCATGACGGCGACCCGGTCGGCGAGCTGCACCGCCTCGGTCAGGCTGTGGGTGATCAGGAGCGAGGTCTGGCCGAGCTCGCGGTGGATCTGGAGCACCCGGTCGCCGAGCAGGAGCCGCGTCTGCTCGTCCAGCGCGCCGAAGGGCTCGTCCAGCAAGAGGACCCGCGGGGTGAAGGCGAGCGTCCGGGCGATGGCGGTGCGCTGGCGCATCCCGCCGGAGAGCTCGGCGGGGTAGCGGCCCGCGAACGCCTCGAGCCCCACCAGGCGCAAGAGCCCGAGGGCGCGGGCCCGGCATTCCTCTCTGGCCACCCCCGCGACCTCCAGGGGAAACATCACGTTCTCGAGGGTGGTGAGCCAGGGAAACGTGGATTCTTCCTGGAACACCATCCCGACGTCGCGGCGGGGGCCGCGGACCGGCGCGCCGTCCACCCGGACCTCGCCCTCGAAGCCGTCGAGCAGGCCGCCCACGATGTTGAAGAGGGTGGACTTGCCGCAGCCCGACGGCCCGATCACCGCGAGGAGCTCGCCGGGGCGCACCTCGAGCGAGATGTCGTCCAGGGCGTGGATGGCGCCGGCGCCCTGACCGAAGCGCTTGCTCACGTGCCGGATGGACAGCGCGAGGCTCACGCCGTCACACCTTGAAGCTCGACCGCACCTCCTGGGGAAACAGCTCGTCGCAGTCGAGCGGCCGGTGGCAGACCCCCTGCTCGTGGGCGAAGCCCAGGAAGGCCTCGAGGGTCTTCCGGTTCGGCTCGACGCCGTAGGGCCAGAAGTCCTCGCCGAACTGGGCGCGCGCCCGCGTGGCGTGCTCGAACACCCAGGGCACCGGGAACCGCGCCGCCGTGACGTCGAGCGCGCGCGCCACGCTCCGCCGCTTCGCCTCCTCGAAGGCCTTGAAGAGGTTCATGGCCACCCAGGGATGGCGCCGCAACACCTCCCGGCGGATCGCCACCGTGTGCATGATGGGGAAGATCCCCGTCTCCCGCCAGTACGCCTCCTCGACCGCGACGAAGTCGGGGAAGAGCCGCACCACCTCGGGATCCCCCCGGCTGAAGCTCGCCGGCGGCCGCGCCGTCATGACCGCGTCCAGGGTGCCCCCGCGCAGCATCTCGTCCAGCGTCCGGTCCGTCACGCGCGTCAGGCGCACGCCCGGCGGGAGCTTCAGCTCGACCTTCTCCTCCCGGCCCGGCTGGAGCACGCCCGCCTGGTACCAGTCGATGTCCTGGAGGCGCAGGCCGTACTGGTGGACGAGGGCGCCTCGCGCGTAGATGCCGGCGGTCTGGGCCCACTCCGGGATCCCCACCCGCCGGCCCGCCAGGTCCCGGGGCGCCCGCACGGGGCCGTCCCGCCGGACGTAGAGGGAGGAGTGGCGGTGAATGCGCGAGGGGAAGACGGGGATGGCGGTGAGCGAGTCGTCGCCCTGGGAGAGGAGCGACACGTACTTCGCCATCGACAGCTCGGACACGTCCCACTCCCGGAAGGACGTGAAGCGGTAGAAGATCTCCTCCACCGAGAGGTGCAGGTAGGTGAGGTCGATCCCGTCGGCCTCGACGGCGCCCGAGGTCAGGTCCCGGATGTGGTCGTAGTCGCTCATCGCGAGGGTGAGATGGACTTTGCGCACGATGGGTCCCCCGTCCCCGTCACCGCGGGAGGAACGTGGCGTCCAGGATCTTCTGGACGTCCACCGGCTGCTTGACGGCGCCCGTGTCCATGACTTCCTTGAGCGTGGCCTGGAGGTTCTCCGGCTTCGGGGCGCCCGTCTCGAAGGCCGTTCGCGGGAGGTCCTGGTAGGCCAGGCGCACGGCCTCGACCGGGAGCTTCAGCTCCTCGGCCCAGATGGCGATCGTCTTCTCGGGCTGGTCCCAGATGAATTTCACCGCCTTGGCCCGGGCCTTGAGGAAGTTGCGGACCATCTCCGGATCCTTCCGGATCACATCCTCCATGGCGACCACCACCGTCTGCTGGTACACCTTGATGTACCGGGTCGCGTCGAAGAGGATGCGCGCCTCCTTCTTCTGCAAGAGCTCGTACACGGCCGGGTTGATGTGCCAGCTCGCGTCCACGACCCGGTTCTTGAGGGCGGCCCAGCTGTCCCCGGGCGTGCCCACGCGGACGAGCTGGACGTCCCGGTCGAGCCCTTCGTCCTTGAGGATGGCCTGGAGGGCCACGTGGGTGACGCTCCCCGGCGTGCTGAAGCCGGCCTTCTTCCCCTTCAGGTCCTTGATCGACTGGAGGGGGGAGTCGGCCGGGACGACCCAGACGATCCCGACCAGCGGGGCCGTCGCCCCCGAGACGATCCTGAGCGGCTCGCCCTGGGCCGCCGCGATGAGCGTGGCGGAGGCGGCGACCGTGCCCCCGATGTCCACCGACCGCGTGCTCACCGCCCGCACCACCGCCCCGCCGCCCGGGAAGTAGGACGGGTCGATCGTCTGGCCCACCTCCTGGAAGAAGCCCATGTGCATCCCGACGAACACGGGCAGGTTGTCCAGGACCACCTTGCTCGCCATCGCGACCTTGACGGTCCGGGTCTGGGCCGTGGCGGTGGCCGGGTCGGCCGCCAGAAGGGCGACGAGAGCCACGAACAGAGATCGCTTCATGGGATCGACTCCTCTCCGGTCACGCGCCGAATCCGGCCCGCACGCGGTCCTCGGCCAGCCGGACGAGGCGGTTGACCAGCGCCGCGATGACGATGACCGCCGCGACCCCGGCGTAGAGTCCGTCGGTGTCGAAGATGAAGTAGCGCCAGGACACCATGCGCCCGAGCCCGCCGGAGAAGATGAGGAACTCGACCGCGACGACCGTGATGAAGGTGTAGGTGAACCCGAGGCGAATGCCCGCGAAGATGGTGGGGGTCGCCGCGGGGAGCATGACCTTCCAGAAGAGCTGCCACGGCCCGGCGCGGAGGCTCCGGCCGGCCTTGACGTAGACGCGCTCCACGCCCACGAGGCCCGCGCTCACGTTGACCATGATCGGGATGGTGCCGGTGACGACCGCCATGCTGACGATGGCCGGGCTGCCGAGGCCGAAGAGCGTGAGGAAGACCGGGTAGAGGAGAATCGTGGGGGCGGCGAAGAACGCGAGGAGCAACGGCTCGACCGCCGCGCCGACGAGGCGGAAGCGGAAGAACAGGGTCCCCAGCCCCGTGCCGAGGAGGAGCGCGACGCCGAACGCGACCGAGACCTCCAGCGCCGTGGCCCCGAGGTGGGCCGCGAGCTCCCCATTGCGGACGTCCTCCCACGCCTTGACCGCCACGGTCGAGGGCGGGCTCAGGATCAGCCGGCTGACCAGGCCGGCGCGCACGATCGCCTCGAGCGCCAGCAGGACGACGAGGATCACCGCGACGCGGCCGAGCCGGATGGCGAGCTTACGGCTCATGGCGCTCGCCCAGCCCCTTCAGCGCTTCGACCTTCAGGATATCCCAGATGCGGTGCTCGATCTCCTTGCACGCGTCGGTCGTGAGGCTCTCGATGGTCCGCGGGCGGGGGAGCGGGACGGGGATTTCTTCCCGGACCACGCTCGGCCGGGCGGAGAGGACGAGCACGCGGTCCGAGAGCTGGATGGCTTCCGCGATGGAGTGGGTGATGAAGACGATCGTCTTCCGCGTGGCCTCCCAGATCCGGAGCAGTTCCAGCCCCATGAGGAAGCGGGTCTGCTCGTCCAGCGACCCGAACGGCTCGTCCATGAGGAGGATGTCCGGGTCGAGCGCCAGGGCCCGGGCGATGGCCAGCCGCTGGTTCATGCCGCCGGACAGCTGGGCCGGGTACTTCGCCTCGAATCCCGTGAGGCCGACCAGGTGCAGCATCGCGAGCGCCTTGGCGCGCCGCACGGCCCGCGGGACCCGGCGCAGCTCCAGCCCGAACTCCACGTTGGCGAGCGCGGTCCGCCAGGGGAAGACGGACAGGACCTGGAAGACCATCGCCGCCTTCGGATGCGGGCCCTCCACGCGCTCCCCCTCGAGCACGACGTCCCCGGTGGTCGGCTTCTCGAGCCCGCCGACGATGTCGAGCAGGGTCGTCTTGCCGCACCCGGAGGGCCCCACGAGGCTGAGGAACTCGCCGCGCCGGACCTCGAAGTCCACCATCCGGATCGCCTCCACCGCCCCGCCCGTCGCCCCCTGCGGGTCCGGGAAGGCCTTGCCGACCTTGCGCACCTGGATCAGGACGTCCACGCGACCCGGGAGCGGCTGAGCGACGCCTGGAGCCGCGTGAGCGCCGCGTTGACCGCCATGGTGAGGGCGAAGACGAAGAGGATCACCGCCAGCATCTTGCTGATCTGCGTGGTGTTGTAGAAGTGGATGACCAGGAAGCCGAGGCCGCGCTTGGATTCGAAGAGCTCCGCCAGGAGCGCGCCCAGCAAGGCCAGGCCGAGCCCGAGGCGGAGCCCCGCGAAGACGGGCAGCACCATGGACGGGAAGACGATCTTCCACGTGGTCTGCCACCGGCTCGCGCGCAGCGACCGGGCCAGCTTGAGCAGGACGCGGCTCACCTCCCGCACGCCCACCACGGTGTTGAGGATCACGGGGAAGACGCCGTGGAGCGCCGCGTTGGCGATCTTGGCCTCGAGGCCGACGCCGAAGACGGTCAGGAGGAGCGGCAGCAGGATGATCTTGGGGACCGCGTAGGCGGAGAGGATGAGCGGCTCGAAGATTTCGCCGACGAGGCGGTTGGCGCCGAGCAGGAGGCCGACGGCCAGGCCGACCGCGATCGCGATGGCAAAGCCCACGGCGGTCTCGTAGAAGGTGACGAGGAGGTGCGGATAGATCTCGCCGCTCCGCAGGAACGCGGCCGTGGTCGCGAGCACGCTGGCCGGCGAGGGGAAGAACGGAAAGGCGGCGCTGAGCCCCATGAAGCCCAGGAACACGACGCCCAGGAGCCCGGCCTGGAGCGCCCGGGTGACGCCGACGGTCATCCCCGCGTGGTCCTCCCCGATCGCCCCGGCTACCGGCCCGCGACCTTCGCCTGCCACATCGTCCAGGCGCGCCGGTAGTCCCGGAGGGCCGCGGACGCGGCCGCCGCCTCGCCGGGCTCCAGGTAGTTCACGCGTCCGCCCGGGCCCGCGATGGCCATCGCCTGCACCTGGAGCCTGGCGTTCAGCTCGAGGTAGATCGAGCGCGCCACCGCGAGCGGCAGACTGCTCCCCACAACCACCGCCCCGTGCCCCCGCATCAGCGCCGCGGGCTTGGCGCCGAGGGTCCGCGCGAGCGCCTGCCCCAGGGGCCGGTCGCGGATGAGCATGTCCGTCGCCGGGCCTCCCGCATCGCGGATCTCGAACACCGGCACGCCTTCCCCCACGAAGGCGCACATGTGGTAGAGCGGCCGGAGGGGGACCGCGGTCACGCCGAAGGGGATCACGGAGGGCGAGTGGTTGTGGACCACGGCCTGGACGTCGGGCCGGGCCCGGTAGATCTCGCCGTGGATGAAGCGCTCGAGGTACATGTCGCGCCCGCGCGGGTCCACGGGGTTGCTGTCCAGGTCGTATTCCATGACGTCGTGGGCGGTGACCGTCTCCGGGGCGATGCCGCGCGCCAGGAGGTACCGGTCCGGGCGCCCGGGCGCGCGGACGCTCACGTGGCCGTAGCCGTCCACGACCCCCTGCTCCGCGAGGATCCGGTTGGCCGCGACGAGCTCCTCCGTCAGCCGAGCCGCGTCATCCGACATCGCTCTTCTCACTCTCCCCCTGGTGGAGTGATGTGCCACCAGTTACTAGCCGGAGACTCGCCCGAAGTCAAATCGAGGGCCGGGACGGGGCGCGGCCGGCGGGGAGCGCCGGTGCGTCGCTCAGCCGCCCGCGCGCTCGGAGAGCTTCCACCGGGCCAGTCGCGCCTCGACCGCCTCGACCGCTCGCGTGAGCCCCACCCCGCCGACGGCCAGCAGGATGATCGGGACGAAGAGCCGATCCGTGTCGTAGGCGTTGCCGCTCGCCACGATGAGCTGGCCGAGCCCGCTCATGGCGGTGAAGAACTCCCCGGCGATCACGCCCACGATCGCGCGACCGACGGCGAGTCGCACGCCGGTCGCGACGAAGGGCAGCGCGGCGGGCCCCAGCACCTTGAAGGTGACCTGCCGCTCGCTGGCGCCGAACGCGCGCGCGACGTCCACGTGCGCGGCGCTGATGTCGCGGACGCCGATGAACGTGTTGACCAGGACGGGGAACACGGTGAAGGCGAAGACGATGACGATCTTCACCGTCACCCCGAGCCCGAACCAGAGCATGAGGAGCGGCAGGATCGCCGTGCCCGGGGTGGAGTAGAACGCGTTCACCAGGGGGTCCAGCGCGTACTCGATCGGCCGGTAGCGTCCCATCAGGAAGCCGACCGCCACGCCGACGGCGATGCCCAGGCAGAAGCCGGCGGCGAGGGAGGCCAGGCTCGTGAGGGCGGCCGCCGGCAGCTCGCCCGAGACGGACATCTCCCACGCCGCGCGGGCGATGGCGGTCGGATAGGAGAGGAAGATCCGGTCGACCCGCCGGCCGTACCACTCCCACGCCGCCAGGACGAGCACGAGCGAGCCCACGCGGATGGCGAGCGCGTGCCCGGTCCACCCGACCCGCGCGCGCGCCGGCCCCCGCGCCGCGCCCGCTACCCCTCCTGCCGCTCGCTCTCTTTCCACGGGGCGACGCGGCGCTGGAGCCAGCCGAGCCCTTCCGTGAGCCCGGCGCCCAGGGCCGCCAGCAGGACGATGGGGACGAAGAGGCGGTCGGTGGCGAAGCTGTTGGCGTAGGTCACGAGGAGGTAGCCGAGGCCCGACACGGCGGTGAACAGCTCGGCGAGCGTCATGCCGATGATGGCGCGGCCCACCCCGAGCCGGAGCCCGGCGATGACGTACGGCACCGTCGCCGGGAGGAGCACCTTGCGGACGAGCTGGGAGGGTCGCGCGCCGTAGGCCTCGGCGGTCTCCGTGAGCTGCGGGCTCACGTTTCGGGCGCCGCTGTAAGTCGCCAGGATGATCGGGAACACCGCGGTGAGGAACACGATGGCGACCTTGACCGCCAGGCCGAGTCCGAACCAGAGGACGAGTAGCGGGATCAGGGCCACGCGCGGCGTCGCGTAGAGCGCGTGGACGTGCCAGTCGAGCGCGTACTCGACCGGCCGGTAGCGGCCCATGAGGAGGCCGAGGGGGATCCCCACCGCCACGGCGAGCCCGAACCCGCCCGCGAACGGCCCCAGGCTCTGGAGGGTGTGGCGGGGAAGCTCGCCGGAGGCGAGCATCGGCGGGAAGGCGCGGAGGATCGCCGTGGGGTAGGAGAGCATGATCGGGTCCACCCCGCGGCCGAGGAGCTCCCACAGGAGCAGGAACGCCGCGAACGAGGCGGTCTTCAGCGCGGCCGGATGGCGCGCCAGCCTCGTGGCCCGGCTCGGGCGCGGCGCCAGCTCGGCGACGAGCGCCTCGACCGACGCCGGGGGACTCGCCAGGCCCATGGCCGCTCAGCCTTGCCGGAGGAGCCCGCGGATCGCGGCGCGCAGCCGCAGGAACTCCGGCGCCGCCTCGGCCTCCGTCGCGGGCCGCGGCCGCGGCAGCGTGACCTTGATCTCCTCGCGGAGCCGCCCGGGCCGCGGCGAGAAGACCAGGACGCGATCGCCGAGCAGGATGGCCTCGTCCACGTCGTGGGTGACGAAGATCACGGTCATCCGGAGCGCTCCCCAGATGCGGAGCAGCTCCTCCTGGAGCCCCTCGCGGGTCTGCTCGTCGAGGTGGCCGAACGGCTCGTCGAGCAGGAGGACGCGCGGCTCCTTGGACAGCGCGCGGGCGAGCGCGGTCCGCTGCTGCATCCCGCCCGAGAGCTGGTGCGGGAAGTGGGCCTCGAAGCCCGCGAGGCCGACCAGCTCGATGTACCGCTGACAGGTCGCGCGCCGGCTCGCCTTCGGGACGCCCGCCAGCTCGAGCGCCAGCTCGACGTTCCCCGTGACCGTGCGCCAGGGGAAGAGGCCGTAGTGCTGGAAGACGATCGCCTGGTCGGGCGGGGGACCGGTGACCGGGCGCCCGTCCACGAGCACCTCGCCGCGGTCCGGCGGCACGAGGCCGGCGAGGATCCGCACCAGCGTCGTCTTGCCGCAGCCGTTCGGCCCCAGCACGCAGAGGAGCTCCCGGTCCTCGACCTGGAAGCTGACGTCCTGGAGCGCCACGACGGGCGCCTGGGCGACGCCGCCCTGCGGCCAGAAGACCTTGGAGACGTTCCGGACCTGGAGCCGCCCCATGCGTTGGCTCCGGAGGGGGCCCCCCTCCGGTGAGATCAGCGGCGCCCGAGCTCCTCCAGCGCGCGCTTGAGGAAGCGCGGCTCCATGAACTGGGCCGGCGAGATGGCGGTCTTGAGCGACCCCGACTCCATCAGGACGTCCCGGGTGAAGAGGAACGCCTTTTCGTCGAGCCCGCCGTTGACCGTGAAGACCTTCCCCTTCTTCAGGAAGTCGTAGCTCTGGGCCAGGACCTCGTCGGTCGCCCCGGGGATGTACTTCCTGGCGATGCGGAGCGTGCCGGCCTTGTCGTCCGCCATGAAGCGGTTGGCGAGCAGGATCGCCTTGATGTACCCGGTGAGGACGTCGCCGCGGGTCGCGATCGTCTCCTCGGTGGCGTAGAGGTAGGTGAAGACGTAATCCGGCAGGTCTTCCGGGGCGCTGGCCAGGATCCGCAAATGCGGGTACTCGAGCGCCCGCACCGCGTAGTCGATGCTGAGCAGGCTCGCGTCCACCTGGCGGGTCGAGAGCGCGCGGAGGCGATCCCCCTGGGAGCCCAGGCTCACGTACCGGGCGCGGTCCGGGTTGCCGCCGCCCCGCCGGATCAGGAGGCGAGGCAGGTCATAGGCGATGGAGCCGGGCGTGGAGACGGCCAGCGTCTTCCCCTCGAGCTGGGCGAGCGAGGCGATCTCCCGGCTGGCGACGAGCATGTAGTCGGTCGGCTGGGTCGGGGCCATCAGGGCCCGCGCCCGGGCCCCCTTGGAGATGGCGACCATCTCGGACGAGCTGGAGTGGCCGAGGTCCGCTTCCCCCGCGAGGACGGCTTTCATGACGAGCGACCCCGTGCGCAGCTCGAGCAGCTCGACGCCGAGCCCGTGGCGGGCGAAGAAGCCCTCGTCCTTCGCCACGTACGGCGACAGGAGGGAGAGCGCCGGCGGGGTCGGCACGACGGCGACGCGAAGCGCCGTCTCCGCACGGGCCAGGCCGGCCCCCGCGAGGAGGAGCCCGAGGAGCGAGAGCAGGGCAGGCCGTCCGTGGCGCATCGCCGCCTCCTGGCAGGAGCGTGGATCGGAGTGATCCGAGGCTACGGGAAACGGCCGGAGCGTGTCAACGACGCGGTGCGGACCGCCGTGGCCGGCACGGGCCCGTTGGCGTGGGAGTGGCGAACGTGGGCGGAAGCTCGTAGACTCTGACGCGAGACCGCGTCCCGAGGAGGCTAGCCATGCCGGTCCGCGCCCTGCTCCATTACGCGCTCGAGGTCCCCGACCCGACGGTCGGGGAGACCTTCTACCGGACCTTCGGGCTCGTCGGCGAGCCGGCCCGGGACGACGCGGTGCACCTCCGCCCCGCCCCGCTGGCGCGCGAGTGCGCCGTGCTCTACGCCGGCCCGAAGAAGCGCCTCCACCACCTCGCGTTCGGCGCCCCCGGGGACGAGTTCGAGGCGGTGCGGGAGTCGGTCCGCCGCGCGGGCGTCCGGGAGGTGGACCCTCCCCGGGGGGCGCCCGAGGGCGGTCTCTGGATCCGGGACCCGGACGGCCACTACGTGACCGTCCGCCAGGAGGCCGGCCAGGAGCCGCCGCCCGACCCGCCGCTGGCGGTGAACGCCCCGGGCCGCATCCTCCGCGAGGTGGTGCGCGGCTGCCCGGAGCGGAAGGTCGAGGCCGCGCCCCGGAAGCTCGGCCACGTCCTCTTCTTCACCCCCCACGTCGGGCGCCAGATCGACTTCTACACCCGCGTCCTCGGTCTCAAGCTCTCCGACCGGGTGAAGAACGTCATCGCGTTCCTTCGCTGCACGACGGACCACCACAACGTGGCCTTCCTGACGTCGAAAGGGCCGGGGTTCCACCACGCCTCGTTCCAGCTCGGCTCGATCGACGAGATCGCGCTCGGCGCCGGCCGGATGCGGGACGCCGGCTGGGAGCAGGGCTGGGGGGTCGGCCGGCACGTGATCGGCTCGAACTACTTCTACTACACGCGCGATCCGTGGGGGAGCTTCGCCGAGTACTACCACGACCTCGACTACATCCCGGAGCAGTGCGCCTGGGTCCCGCGCGACTTCCCGGAAGAGGACTCCTTCTACCTCTGGGGACCACCGCCGCCGCCCGAGTTCGTCGAGAACACCGAGCTGTGACCGGAGGGGCCTCGGCGGCCCTCTCCTGACGTCGCCCTGAGGCTCGCCGCCGCCCCGCTCCCGGGGATGTGAGCCGGCCGTGCCGTGACCGCGCCGCATCGGCGTCCCTACCCGGATCGACGCACGCTCGGGCTGTGGCTCGTCGTCGCGCTGTTCTCGACCTTCTTCGCCTGGTTCGCGGTGCTGCGCCTGCTCCAGCACTACGCGTTCCGGACTCACGCCTACGATCTGTCCCTCTTCGACTACGCCCTCTACTACACGTGGCGGGGGCGCTTCCTCTGGACCCCGTTCGTCCCCGGGCCGAACGTGCTCGCCGATCACTTCTCGCCCGCCCTCCTGCTCCTGCTCCCGATCTACCTGGTCGACGATGGGCCCCTGGGCCTGCTCGTCGTCCAGGCCTTCCTCGTGGTGGCGTCCGGCATCCCGCTCTACCTCACCGCGCGAGCGGCGCTGGGGCACCGGGCCCTGGCGGCCGGCCTGACGGTGGCGTACTTCGGGAACCCGTTCCTCATGCGGGGGCTCCTCTACGATTTCCATCTCGAGATGGCGCTCCCCGCCCTGTTCCTCACCGGGTTGTGGCTCGTCGAGGTCACGCCGCGCCCGGCCGGGGGGGTGGCCGTCCTGTCGCTCGCCATGCTCGTGAAGGAGGACGTGCCGATCTACGTGGCCGCGGTCGCGCTCTATTTCCTCCTCCAGGGGCGCCGGCGCGTGGGCCTGACCCTCGGCGTGATCGCGCTCCTGTACGGCGCGGGCGTCGCCCTGGTCGGCTTCCCGGCGCTCTTCCGGGGCGAGCCGCCCTTCGCCCTGTCGGCCTGGAGCGCGTACGGGGCGACGGTTCCGGAGATCCTTGGCTACTTCGCGACGCATCCCGGGACGGCGCTGGCGATGTTCTGGTCCAGGTCGCTCCTGCGGCTTCTGGCCACCTTCGGCTTGCTCCCGCTGCTCGCGCCGGCGGCCCTCCTTCCCGCCATGCCCGCCCTGTTCATCAGCCTGTCCGGCTCCCCGGGGCAACGAGAGCTCTCGGCCTACTACGCGGCGCCCCTCCTGCCGTTCCTCGCCTGGGCGAGCGTGCGGGCCCTCCAGCGGATTCGCGGGTGGACGGCGCGCCGGCCGTGGGTCCTTCCCGGTCTGATCCTGCTCCTGCTGCTCGCCAACCTCGGTTACCTGCGGACCTTCACGCCGACCGAGCGCGACCGTCGCGGCCGCGCCGTCCTGGCCGTCGTCCCGCGCACGGCCTCCGTGGCGACGCAGGGCCACCTGGTGCCCCACCTGGCGAAACGCGAGCACGTCTACGTCATCGGCTGGAACTGGCGTCGCGAGCCGGTGGACTACATCGTCCTCGATCGGGAGCGCGGCGCCTGGCCCCTGCCCGGGGGGGCCGTCAAGCGGCTGGCGCGGCGCCTGGAGCACGACCGCGCGTACCAGGCCGTCCTGGACGACGAGGCCTACGTGCTGTTCCAGCGCGCCCCGACGGCCGAATGAGCGGAACGCCGGCGGCCGCGCGCCGGGCTACTCGCGGCGGAGCAGCGGCAGCGGCTTCTGCCCCAGCAGGCGGAAGGTGCCGAGGAAGCCGACCGCCAGGGCGAGCGCGGCGGGCACGGCCACGCCGAGGGCGAGGGCGGCCGGCTCGAAGGTCCACGGCACCTCGAGGACGAAGCGCAGGACGATCCAGGCGAGCAGTCCCGCGAGGAGGGTGCCTCCGCCGCCGCCGGCGGCGCCCAGGCAGCCGTACTCGACGGCGAAGGCGCGCGCGACCACGGCCCGCGAGGCCCCCAGCGTCCGCAGCACGGCGGACTCGTAGAGCCGCTGATACCGGGTGGCGGACAGCGCGCTGGCCATCACCACCAGGCCGGCGCCGATCACGAAGAGGGCGACCACCCGGACGGCGACCGCGATCCGCTCCATCACGTCGCCCACGCGCTCCAGGACCTCCCGCACCGGAACCGCGGTCACGTTGGGGAACGCGCGGACGACGGCGTCCTGCACCGCCGCGTCGGCCGCCGGGGGGACGCGCGCCGTCGCGAGGTAGCTGAGCGGCGCGCCGTCGAGCGCGCCCTGCGAGAAGACGACGAAGAAGTTGGCGGACAGGCTGTGCCAGTCCACGCGTCGGAGACTCATCACCTCCCCCTCGACCCGCACGCCCTGGACGTCGAAGGTGAGCGTCCCGCCCACGTCCACGCCGAAGCTCCGCGCCGCCTCGTCTTCCACGGAGACCCGCGGCCGGGCCGCGGCGTCCGCGTCGGTCCACCAGCGCCCCCTGGTCAGGACGTTGGCCGGCGGCGGCGCGGCGGCGAAGGTGAGCACGTACTCGCGCGTGAAGCGCCAGGCGTCGTCCTGCCCCTGGGCCCGGTCGCGCCCGACCGGCCGGCCGTTGATGGCGACGAGCCGGGCGCGGACCACCGGCGTGAGCGCCGGGGTGGTCCCCGCGGCCACGCCGCTCACCGTCCGGACGAAGGCCTCGGCCTGATCCGGCTGGATGTCCACGAAGAAGAAGGACGGCGCCTCGCGGCGTCGCTCGAGGTCGATGTGGGCGCCGATGCTCCGCTCGAGGAGCGCCACCGTGACCACGAGCATGACCCCGACGCCGAGGGAGACGATCAGGCCGACGGTCTGGCCGCCGGGGCGGTGAAGACCGGCCAGGCCGTGGCGCCAGGCGAGCCACCGGAGCCGGGGCAGCCGGCGGGCGAGGCGCGTGACCCCGCGCGCGATCCCGACGAGCAGCGCGACCGCGACCAGCGAGGCGCCGACGAAGATCCCGCCGACCTTCGGCGAGTCCGCCTGCCAGAGGGCGAGTGCGGCCAGGCCAGAGGCGACCCCCAGCGCCGCGAGCCAGGGCCGCGGGGCGCGGGTCGGCGTCGCGTCGACGGGTTGGCGGAGCACGAGCGCGGGCGGGATGGCGCGGACCTGCCGCAGCGGCCAGAGGACGCAGAGGAGCGTGACCAGGATGCCCAGCCCGAGGCCGCGGGCCACGGCCCAGGGCGCCAGGCGCGCCTCGAGCTCGAAGGGGACGAACCCGGCCAGGAGCGGAACCAGGAGAGCCTGGACGGCGATCCCCAGGGTCGCGCCGATCACGCTGCCCAGGGCGCCCAGGGCCAGGGCCTGGGTGAGGTAGGTCGCGAGGAGCTGACGGCCTTCGGCTCCCACGCACTTGAGGATCGCGATCGTGGAGCGCTTCCGCTCGATGAAGGTGCGGGCGCTGGCGGCGACGCCGATCCCGCCCACCAGGAGGCTCACGAGACCGACGAGCCCGAGGTACGTCGTGAGCTGGGCGAAGAAGCGCCGCAGCCCCGGCTGGGCTTCGTCGAAGCTCGTGACGCGGATGGCCGGGTCGGGCAGATCGCGCGCCAGCGCGGCGCGCGTGGCGCGGGCGTCGAGCGCGTCCGGCAGGCGGACGAGCGTCCGATGCCGGACCCGGCTCCCGAACTGGACCAGGCCCGTGCGGTCGAGCGCGTCGGCGCCGATCAGGACGCGCGGCCCGAGGGTGAAGGCGCCCGCGGGTCGGTCCGGCTCCTTGCGGAGCACGCCCGTGATGGTGAAGCGGGCCGCGCCGATCAGGAGGGGATCGCCCACGGCGAGGCCGAGGCGGCGGAGCAGCGTCTCCTCGACGACGGCCCCCTGCTCGCCGAGGAGCGCCCGGAGGGGCCGCGCGGGGACCGTCTCGAGGCGACCGTAGAAGGGATAGGCCGCCTCGACCGCCTTCAGCTCCACGAGCAGCGTCGCGCCGCGGCGGCCATCGCGGGCCATTCCCACGAGCTCGCGCACCGCCGTCACCTCGGCGCCCCGGTCCCGGAGGCGCTCGAGCGCCGCCCGGGCGGCCGCCTCGAGGGGGCGCGTCGTGCGCAGCTCCACGTCGCCGCCGAGGAGGGCCTTGGCCTCGCGCCCGAGGGTGCGGTCGAGACTCGCCGCGAAGCTCGCGACCCCGACCAGCGCCGCCACCCCGACGGCGATGGAGACCAGGCAGACGAGGACGTGACGCCATGCGGCACGCGTCTCGCGCCACGCCATGCGGAGCGGGAACAGGCTCACGGCCGCGCCCCGCCGTCGCCGTTCCGCCGGTCGCTGACGATGCGCCCGTCGCGCAGCTCGACGATCCGGTCGGCGTGCCGCGCGAGGGCCGGGTCGTGGGTCACGAGGACGAGCGTGCTGCCGTGCTCCCGGTTCCAGGCCACCAGCAGGTCGATGATCTGGGCGCCGCTCCTGGAGTCGAGGTTGCCGGTCGGCTCGTCGGCGAGGAGGAGGGTCGGCCGATTCGCGAAGGCGCGGGCGAGCGCGACGCGTTGCTGCTCGCCGCCCGAGAGCTGCGCGGGGTAATGGTGGAGGCGGGCCCCGAGCCCGACCTCGCCGAGGAGCGTCCTGGCGCGCCCGATCGGGTCGGCGCCGCCGCCGAGCTCGAGCGGCAGCGCCACGTTCTCCAGGGCGGT
Source organism: Candidatus Rokuibacteriota bacterium (assembly GCA_044866005.1). Taxonomy (GTDB): domain Bacteria; phylum Methylomirabilota; class Methylomirabilia; order Rokubacteriales; family DASRDR01; genus JBIOTN01. Next base: position 18,399 of record JBIOTN010000120.1, read on the forward strand.
CAGGGTCGGGATGAGATGGAAGGACTGAAAGACGTAGCCGATCGTGTCGCGGCGCAGGCGGGCCAGGGCGTCCTCGGTGAGCTCGGCGAGGTCGTGGCCTCCGACGCGGACGGAGCCCGCCGTCGGCCGGTCGAGGCCCGCGATGAGCCCGAGGAGCGTGGACTTCCCGCTCCCCGAGGGCCCGGTCACGGCGAGGACCTGGCGGGCCGGCACCTCGAGCGTCACGCCGTCGAGGATCGTCACGGGCCCGCTGCCGCTCGCGAGCCGCATGGCGAGATCGCGCAGCTCGATGATCATCTCGTCATCTCGCCGGGATGCCGCGGGCCTGCGGCCCTCGGTCCGTCCCGTCCGTCCGGTGGCATCTCGCCCATATTACACTTGGGCCATGCGACGGCTCGGCCTCGCCGTGCTCGCCGCCGCCTGGGGCCTGGCGCTCTGCGCCGCGCCCGCGCGTGCGGAGGAGCGGGTCATCGTCGCCCTCGGCGACAGCCTGACGGCCGGCTTCGGCGTCGCCGCGGAGGAGGCGTGGCCGGCGCGGCTCGAGGCCCGGCTGGCCCGCGAGGGCTACCGCTACCGCGTGGTGAACGCGGGTGTCAGCGGCGACACCTCCGCCGGCGGGCTCCGGCGGGTGGACTGGGTCCTGCGGGCGGGGCCCGAGATCGTCATCGTCGCCCTCGGCGCCAACGACGGCCTGCGGGGCCAGAGCGTCGCGGCGATGCGCCGGAACCTCGCCGAGATCGTCGCGCGACTCCACGCGGGCGGGGCGCGCGTCCTCCTGGCCGGGATGCGCCTGCCGCCGAACTACGGGGCGGACTACGTCCGGGAGTTCACCCAGGCCTATGCCGAGGTCGCCCGGACGGCGCGCGTCCCCCTCGCGCCGTTCCTCCTCGACGGGGTGGCCGTGGACCCGCGCCTGAACCAGCCGGACGGCCTCCATCCCAACGCCGAGGGCCACCGGCGCATCGCCGAGCGGCTCTGGCCCTTCCTCGTCCCGCTGCTCCGGCGCTGAG
>JBIOTN010000121.1:0-10569 GCA_044866005.1 Candidatus Rokuibacteriota bacterium
CTCAGGCGGCGAAGAGGGGAATCGGCAGGGGGTCCGCTGAGACGGGGCGCGCGCCGGCCGCGACCGCCAGGATGTAGTCGGCGAAGCGCGCCGTCGGGTCGAACCCCAGGAGCGCCGGGGCGTCCGCGACGAAGTTCGAGGTGGCGTTCACGTCGTAGAAGTACGTCAGGCCGTCCGCAGCGCTGACCAGATACTCCACCCCGCCGACGTCGATCCGCGCCTCGCGGGTCAGCCGCAGCACCGCGTCCACGATGAACCGGCCCGGCTCGTGAGGCTCGACGCGGAGCGCGAGGCGGGGCGCGTCCGCGGGGCAGAGGTCGAGGCCCACGGGGGCGGCGGCCGGCGCCGGGGCGTCCACGCGGCAGAGATCGGCCGGGCAGAGGTTGAAGCCGGCCCCGAGGTCGCGGTAGATCTTGATCGCGTAGAGGTACTCGCCGCCGAGCACCTCGACCCTCACGATGCCGCCGTCCGGCGGCTCGAGAAACTCCTGGACGAGCGCGACGCCGTCGGGGCCGAAGGCGAGCCCACCCGCCCGCGCCGCCTCTTCCAGGGCTTCCCGCGTGTCGAACCGCACGATCCCCGCGCCGCTCCCGCCGATGTTGGGCTTCAGGACCACGGGAAAGCGAAAGCCGTCGGCGAGCTTGCCGATCCGCCCGGGATCGTTGAGGACGGCGGTGCGCGGGTAGCGAAGCCCCAGCCGCTCGAAGAGCAGAGCCTGGTAGGCCTTCGAGGTCTCCGCCCGGTACGCGGCGCTCGGGTTGAGGACCGGGATCCCGAGCTCCTCCACGTAGGCCAGGAACGCGTGGGCGTAGAAGAGCGCCCGGCCGTGCCCGCGCGTGTGGGAGGACGGGCTCATGCGGTTGACGACGACCGAGTAGGCGGGGGCGCGCTCCGCCGGCCGGAAGCCGTGGGCGCTGGGGTCGATCTTCTCGAACGCCACGCCCCGCGCGGACAGCTCCGCGGTGAGGCGGGTGGACCACGTCGGGTGCTCGTCCAGGATGCCGACGGGAAGCTCGGGCCGCATGGTCGCCTCCGTATCCGCTATTGTCGACCGACTATGCGGTATTGTCCACGCGCCGCCCCGACCTGTCAAGCCACGAAACGCGCCGGAAAGACGTGGGCTTACGCGGGGGCGGTCCGCTCGCCTGGACGGCCGAGTCGGCCGGCCCCGGCATCGGCGATCCCGACTTCGACCATGGTCGAGTGGAACGCCGGGCCCCCACCGAGATCCGCGACCGTGTCGGAGGTGAGCACGTTCACCCCCTGGCCACCGGGCATGAACTTGTGCCACCAGATCCCCTCGATCACCACCTGACCGGGCGGCGTGTCCTCGGTCACGAGCGCCGTGAACAGGGCACGCCCGCGGTCGTTCCAGACGGCCACCAGCTCGCCGGGGACGATCCCGCGGGCAGCGGCGTCCTGCGGGTGGAGCATCACGGCCGCGCCGGCCTGACGCTTCCGGAGGAGCGCCGACTGGCTGAACGACGAGTTCAGGAAGAACCGGTTCGGGGGAACGTGGCACCGCAGCGGGTACCGCGGGCCGATCTCCGGGTGCTCGGCGCTCTCCCTCAGCGGGACATAGGTCGGGAGGGCCGGCAGCCCCTGGCGGGCCAGCGACTCCGAGTAGAACTCGACCTTGCCGGACGGCGTCGGAGCGCCGTCGGCGAACGGCAGGTACGGCCGCGGCACGTTGATCCGCACCGAGTGCTCGGCGCGGAGTCGCTCGTAGGTGATCCCGGCCGACGCGGGGCCGGAGGCCGCCAGATACTCGCGGATGAGGTCGGCCTCGGGCTTCCGGTAGTGCCGGTCCCGGATGCCGAGCGCGCGGGCCAGGAGCCCGAAGGCCTCCCAGTTCGGCTTGGCCTCGCCGAGCGGCGCGATGACGGGCTCGGCGAGCTGGAGATAGAGGTGGCCGAACGAGCGGTAGAGATCCAGGTGTTCCATGCTGGTCGTCGCGGGGAGCAGGATGTCGGCGTAGTCGGCCGTGTCGGTCTGCACCTGCTCGTGGACGACCGTGAAGAGGTCCTCGCGCGCGAGGCCCCGGAGCACGAGCCCGGCGTTCGGGCAGACCGCGGCGGGGTTCGAGTTGTACACGTAGAGCGCCTTCACGGGCGGCTCGAGGGTCGGATCCGTGAGCGCGCGTCCGAGGTGGATCATGTTGACCGTCCGGGGCGCCGGGGCCGGCAGGAGGTCTTGCCGCTCGAGCGCGGCGTCGCCGGGGCCGAAGGCGCCCGAGCTGGCGAGGAGGGCCCCGCCGGCCGGGTGGGCATAGGCGCCGGTGAGGGCGGGCAGGCACGCGATGGCCCGGCACGTCATGCCGCCGTTCTCGTGGCGCGAGATCCCGATCCCGACGCGGATGAACGCCGCCCGGCTCCGGCCGTAGCGCCGCGCCAGGCCCACGACGTCGTCGGCGGCGAGGCCCGTGATCTCGGCGACGCGACCCGGCGGATAGGCCGTGACGTGCTGGCGGAGCGCCTCGAAGCCCGTGGTGGCGCGGGCGATGTACGGCCGGTCGAGGAGGTCCTCCGCGATCAGGACGTGCATGAGCCCGAGGGCGAGGGCCCCGTCGGTCCCCGAGCGGATCATGAGGTGCTCGTCCGCCTGCCGGGCCGTCCGCGTCCGGTAGGGATCGATGCAGACGACGTGGGCGCCGCGGGCCCTCGCCTGCTTGACCAGCGTCATCACGTTGATGTGCGTGTAGGCGGCGTTGATGCCCCAGAGCACGACGAGGTCGGCGTCCACCATCTGCTCGGCGTCGTTCCCGGCGACGACGCCCACGGTCGCCCGCCAGCCCGCGTAGGCCGTGGAGACGCAGATCGTCCGGTCGAGCTGGCTCGCGCCGAGGGCGTGGAAGAGCGGGTGGCCCGCGTAGTACTGGATCCGGCCGAGGGTCCCCGCGTACGAGAAGGGCAGGATGGCCTCCGGTCCCCACTGGGCCATGACCCGGGTGAAGCGGTGGGCGATCTCCTCGATGGCGTCGGCCCAGGAGATCCGCTCGAACCGCCCCGCGCCCTTCGCCCCCACGCGGCGCATGGGGTAGAGGACCCGCATCGGCGAGTAGACGCGTTCGGTGTAGTCGTGAACCTTGCCGCAGATGACGCCCCGGGTGAAGGGGTGCTCGGCCTCGCCGACGACGTCGACGATCCGGCCGTCTGCGACCGAGACCTCGAGGCTACAGGCCGACGGGCAGTCGTGCGGGCAGGTCGACACGCGGGTCTCGGTCACGGGCATGGCGGGCGTCCCTCCGCGCCTCAGCGTACCACGACGGTTCGCCCCGCTCTCAGGCCAGGACGAGCCGGGCCCCGACCGTGAGCGCCGGGTCGAGCGGCCCGGCCTGGCCGGACGCCGTCCGGAGCGTGGCCGCGTAGGGCGACGGGCCCCGCGCGCGGAGCCACTCGGCGAGCGGGCCACGCCCACCGGTCGGCGCCACGAAGTCGAGGGCATGCGGGCCGACCGTGAAGCGGACGCCCGTGGCCTGAAGCTCCTCGCGCCGGACCTCGCGCCCCGGCTCGCCGAGGACCGCCGCGTACCAGCGCCGGACCGTCCCGGGATCCGCGACGGCGACGGTGACCGTCTCGATCCCCGTGACGCGGTTCCGGTGCGCGGTCGCCGCCGGGACGCGCTCCCCGCGCGGCGTCTCGTCCTGGATGAGGAACGGCGCCACGCCCCGGTGCCCGCCGCGCGGGATCGCCAGCACCCAGCTCAGGCGATAACCGTCCGGGCGGACGCGGGTCAGCGGCTTCGGGTCGTCGATCTGGACCCCGGCCCGGCGGAAGGCCGCGGTGTCCCCTGCCAGGTCGTCGGTCTGCATGCAGAAGTCGACCAGCCCCCCGCCCTGCTGCAACGGCTGCCACCAGCGGTGCTCCGCGCTCGGCTCGTAGAACGCGATCAGCTCGAGGTAGGCGCCGTCGGCGAACGCGACCAGCGCGTTGTGGGTGCCGACCGGGTGGCGGCCGCCCGGCACCACCGCGAAGCCGAGCTCGGCGTACCGCGCCGCGGCGACGGCGAGGTCGGGGACCACGACGACGAGGTGGTCGATTCCCGTCAGCATGGGGGTTACTTCGGGGGTGGGTCGGTAGACCCCCCCGATGCCCCCCAACCCGAGGAGCTCCTGACGGGCCGCCCGGCGTGGGCCAGGAGCGCCGGCGCGACCTCGGCGACGAAGCGCTGGAGCTGGCCCCGCTGGTCTCGCGAGGCCATCCGGAGCGCGACGTGCTCGACCCCGGCGTCGAAGTACGCCGCCAGCTCGGCGACGCACTGCCGGGGACTCCCCGCGGCCGTCCAGCCCTCCACGAAGGCGGGGCTGAAGTTCGCCGTGTAGTAGGTGTCGAGGAACGCCTTGCTCTCCTCGAGCGCCGCGCGCCGGTCCTCGTTGAGGTTGACGTTGTGGTAGAGCGCGCTGCCGAGAGCGTCGGGCGCCCGGCCCTCCTCCTGCGCCATCGCGAGGATCCGCGCCCACTGCTGGCGGAACTGCGCCGGCGTCACCTTGTTCGTCATCCAGCCGTCCGCCAGCCGGGCGACGCGACGCAGGTTTCGGGCGACGACCGCCTCGGGCGCGCTGCCGCCCCCCTTCCAGGTGAGCCCGGTCGGGTTGCTCGCGATCCAGATGGGGCACGGCTGCTGGACCGGCCGCGGCTCGACCTTCACGGCCTCCAGCCGGTAGAACCGCCCATGGTGCGTGACGCTTGCCCCGCCGAAAAGCCCGCGGAGGATCGCGATGCCCTCTTCCAGCCGGGCGACCCGCTCGCTCGCCTGGACTCCCATGACCGCGTGCTCGAGTGCCTGGGCCGCGCTCTGCTCGTTCGGCCCCCCGAGACAGACGACGAGCCAGCTCCGCCCGCTGGAGAGCTGATCGAGGCTCGCCCACTGGTGGGCGAAGAGCACGGGGTGGCGGTGGACGAACGTCGCGAGGCACCCCACGCCGAGCCGGACCCGCCCCGTCGCGCCGGCCAGCCCGCCGAGCAGCGTCACGGCCTCGAGCCGCGGTTTCGCGAGGAGGCTATCCCCGACCCACACCGTGTCGAAGACGCCGGCGGCCTCCGCGTGCGCGGCGAGCTCGATCAGCTCGTGCGCCCGGACCAGGCCGGTGATCACGCCTCGGTTCGGGAGCGTGAGGCCGAGTGACGCCACGACGCCGCCCTCAGCGCTCGCCCTGCGAGCCCCGCCGCGCGTGCTCGTAGCCCCGGCGGAGCCACTTGAGCGCGCGCGGGAGCTCCGCGGGCCCGGCCACCTCGCACTCGATCCACCCGCGCGTGGCGAAGCGCCGATGCGGGCGAACGCCCGCCGAGCCGAGCGCGCGGGCCTGGTCGCCGCCCGACAGGCGCACCCAGAGGTCGTGGTCCTTCTCGCGGATGGGATAGCAGCCGAACAGCTGATCGCCGACGAAGTAGCCGAAGCGGCCGAACATGGGCGTGATGCGCACCCCGTGCCAGGCGCCCACGATCCGGTTCAGCCCGCCGGCCATTCCCTCCCCGCCGCGGCGGAGCGCGCGCCGGTCCCGGCGCCCGCGGCCGGTCCCCCGCGGCGCGGCCACCGGGGCCCGCCGGGCCCGGGCCGTCACCGCGCCGTCCCGCCATCGCCGGCGGCCGCCGCGGCGAAGGGGCGCAGCAGCGAGGTGGACTCGGGCGGGAAGACGAGCTTCGTCGCCGGGCTCGCGCCCAGGGCGCCGAGCGCGTCCAGGTACCGAAGGCCGAGCGTCTTGACGTCCGCGCGCCGCGCGACCGCCGACTGCTTCTCCCCCTCGGCGACCTTGATCGCCGCCTCCCAGCGCTCCGTCACCGCGTCGAGCTCGGTGCGGAGCACCGGGTTGATCTGCGCCCGCTTGGCCAGGACGTCGTCCAGCGGGATGTCGCCCACCACCGCGCGGAGCGTCGTGGTCGCAATCCCCTGCGCGGCGCCGGCGAGATCCTGGACGTTGAGGACGGACGCGGTCGGGTTCACCACCTTCCAGTAGACCAGAAAGTCGATGTTGATGGGGACGTTGTCGCGCGTGACGCACGTCTGCTCGGGACGACGACGATGACCAGGGGCCAGCCGACCAGGATGCTCTCCATGACATCCGCCTCCCACGGGCCGAACGGGCCGGACCTAGGGGTAGATCTGACGGTAGGCGAACCGCGCGCGCCCGCCCGCGCCGGCGAACCGCGCGTCGTAGTCGCGGGTCATCGCCCGCAGCGTGTCCGAGGCGAGGAACGCGCGGAGCGACTCCTCGGAGTCGAACTCGTAGCAGACCATGTACTGCCAGGGCTCGCTCCCCGCGTGCGGGCTGTCGAGCGCGATCGGGGCGTAGCGCCGCATCGCCGTGCAGCCGGGGACGGCTGCGGCCTCCGCCGCGCGGACCGTGTCGTACCAGGCGTTGAACGCCGCCTCGAGCTCGGGGGCGACCGTCGCCTTCACGACCAGGAGAGCCGGGCGCGCCATCCGGCGCTCGGGCCTCAGCCGGCGAGGAGACGGGCCGGGCCCGTCTCCACCCACTCGAGAAGCGCGTCCGCCACGCGCTCCGGGGTGAGCGGCGCCCAGCCGGCCGCGGCGGCGAGCACGCGGACGGCGGCGCCGAGGGGCGCCCAGACGGCCGCGTCCGTCGGCCCGAAGAGGGCGAGCGTCGGACAGCCCACCGCGGCCGCCAGGTGGCTCGGGCCCGAATCGTTCCCGACGAAGGCCCGCGCCGCCTCGAGGAGCGCCGCCAGCCGGCGGAGCGGCCAGTCCACCGCCAGGCGGCCTTCGGGGAGGCGCGCCTCGGCGGCAATCCGCGGCGCCGTCGCGCTCTCGGCCGGGCCGGTCACGACGACGACGGGCTGCCCCGCCGCCTCCAGGCGACGAGCCAGCGGCGCGTAGTGCGGCCAGACCTTCGCCGGGCTGCCCGCGCCCGGATGGAGGACGACGGCCACGCCGCGGGCGAGTCCCCGCTCGGCGAGCCAGTCCGTCGCCCCGCGGCGCTCGGCCTCGCCCACGGAGAGCCGGACGGCCGGCAGCGTCGGCGGGAGCGGCCCGAGCGGGGCGAGCGTCTCGAGGAGGTGTCGGCTCGCGTGACGGGGGGACTCGCGCGGCGGGACGGCCCGTGCGACGACGACGCGGGGGCCGAGGCTCGCCAGGTGGGCGCGATAGGTCGGGTCGTGGGCGCCGAACCACGAGACGACGACGTCGAAGGCGGCCAGCGTCGCGAGCGCCGCGCGATCCGGCTCCGCGACGAACAGGCGATGGAGTCCGAGATCGTCGAAGGACCGCGTCGCCTCGGCGTACGGGGAGCCGTCCAGGAGCGCCCGGGGCCCGGCGGTGGTGGCAGCCACCCGAACGCCGTCCGGCAAAAGCTGCCCGAGGTGGGCGAGCGCCGGGAGCGCGAGGAGCACGTCTCCGAGGGCGCCCGGGTGGATGACGAGGGAGCGCCGACCCGCGCTCACCGGCCGCCCCCTCGGGCGCCTTCGGCGCGGATGCCCGCCGCGACGGTCAGTCGCCGGAGCCCCGCGGCGCACCGGCTCGCCAGTCCGGCTCGACCGGCCGCGTCCGCCGGGGCGCCATCCGCGGCAAGGCTCACGCGATCGGCCATCCGCAGCGTGAGCTCGGTCGCCCACCAGCCGATCACCGCCCCGCCCAGGACGTCGGAGACGAAGTGCGCGTTCAGGACGACGCGCGAGGCGCCGACGGCGGCCGCCACGCCGAGCCACAGGCGACGGCGCGCGGGCACGGCGCAGGCGAGCGCCGCCGCCACGGCGAAGGCGGCGCTGGCATGCCCGGAGGGAAAGCTCTGGTGGAGCGAGTCGGTGAGACAGGGCCAGCGAAAGAACGCGCCGCCCGCGGCGAGCCCGGCGGCGCCGCTGCCCGGATCGCCGGCCACCCCCCAGCCGTCGACCAGTCGCGGTCGCGCGCGACAGGCGAGCTGCTTCACGGCGTGGCCGATGACGGTCCCGACCAGGACGCCGCCCAGACCCCCGAGGCTCGCCCGCACCAGCGCGCCGTCCCCCGTCTGGCGGCCCATGACGAGGAGCACGCCGAGGAGGCCGCTCGCCGCCCAGCCGGAGCCAAGAAGGGTGAAGCCGTTCGCGACCAGACGCAGGCCGTGCGAGTCGACGTACCGGAACGTGAGGCGGTGGACGAGCGGATCGAGCGGCATGGCGAAAAAAACGAGGAGCAGGCAGACGATCAGGCTACCCACGCCGGACACCCGCCCGAGCCGGAGCATGGCTCTGACTAGCACCCGGCCGTCGAGGCTGTCAAGCGGCGGCGCCCGGCAAGCCGTGGCGCGCCCGTCGTCGACGGCCCATCCGGCCTCGCCGGGGGCACCTCGCCGGCGGCCACTTGACCGCATCCCTACCCCTGTCCTACACTTTGCGGTCCCCTAAGGGATGCCCCCTAAGGCAAATGGGACGGGCCGTCCGGTGAACCGTCCTCGGGTCGGGAGGAGCGCGGAGCGTCATGAGGCGCACCCTGGTCGCAGGCTTCGCCCTCTCCCTCTTCTGGAGCACCGTCGGGTGGGCCGGCACGGTCCATCCCGGGCTGGAGCGCGCGCTCCACGCCGTCCCACCGGGCGGGATGATCTCGGTCATCGTGGAGATGACCGACCAGGCCGACCCCGCGGCCGCGGCCGGCGCGGCGGCCGGCCGGTCGCGTAGCGCCCGGGCTCGGGCAGTCGTCAGCGCCCTCCAGGGGGCCGCCGCCGGGACCCAGGGACCGGTCCGGGGTCTGCTGGCGCAGGAGCAGGCCCAGGGCCGCGTGCAGCGCGTGGTCCCGCTCTGGGTCGTGAACGGCCTGGCGATCACGGCCAGCGAGTCCGTCATCCGGCGCCTGGCGGCCCGGCCCGACGTCCGCGAGATCCGCCTCGACGCCACCATCGCGCTGCCCGCGCCCAGGCCGACCAGTGCCACGCCCGCGACGGCCGAGGGCGAGTGGAACGTCGCGCGGATCCGCGCCCCCGAGGTCTGGGCGCTCGCCCCCGGCTACACGGGCGTGGGCAGCGTCGTCGGCAGCTTCGATAGCGGCGTGGATGCGACCCACCCGGATCTGGGACCGCGGTACCGGGGGAACGACGCGATCAGCTGGTTCGATCCCTACGGCGAGCACGCGAGCCCGTTCGATTCGGACGGTCACGGCACGCACACGACAGGGACGGCGGTCGGCGGGGACGCGGGCGGGACCAGCATCGGCGTCGCGCCCGGCGCGCGCTGGATCGCGGCGAAGGCCTGGAACGACCTGGGCCTCGGCTTCGTGTCGGCCTTCCACCAGATCTTCGAATGGTTCCTGGCGCCGGGCGGTGATCCCGCGAACGCCCCCGACGTCGTGAACATGTCGTGGGGGTTCAGCGAGGACGGTTGCATCACCGAGTTCCTGCCCGACGTCAGCGCCTTCCGCGCGGCGGGGATCTTCCCTGCCTTTGCCGCGGGCAACGAGGGACCGGCCCCGGAGAGCGTCCGGAGCCCGGGCGCCTACGCCGAGTCCTTCGCGGTCGGCGCGACCGATTTCTTCGACGAGGTCACCTTCTTCAGCGGCGAAGGGCCGTCGCCCTGCGACGGGGGCGTCAAGCCGAACGTGAGCGCGCCCGGCGACGGGGTGACCTCCGCCTTCCCCGGCGGGGGCTACGCGACCTTCAGCGGGACGTCCATGGCGACCCCGCACGTGACGGGCGCGGTGGCCGTGCTCCGCTCCATCGATCCGGACATCACGGTCGACGCGCTCGAGTCCGTCCTGGCCACGGGCGCCCTCGACCTCGGCGAGCCCGGGCCGGACTACGGCTTCGGGGCAGGCCGCCTGGACCTCTTCCAGTCCGCGCAACTGGCCCTGGCCGGTCCGGACACGCCCATCGTGACGATCGTCGCCACCACGCCCACCGCCAGCGAGGCCGGGCCGACGGTCGGCCTCTTCACCGTCAGCCGGACCGGCAGCACGGAGGCCGACCTGTCCGTCTCGTACGCCGTGACCGGCACCGCCACGCCGGGGAGCGATTACGTCCCGCTGTCCGGCCAGGTCACGATTCCGGCCGGGTCGGCGACGGTGACCCTGGCCGTGACGCCGGTCGACGACACTCTCGCCGAGTTCGCGGAGACCGTCGTCGTCACGCTCGGCCCGGATCCAGGCTACATCGTGGGTCGCCCGAGCAGCGCGACGGTCACGATCCTGAGCGACGAGCTGCTCGGCGACCTGATCGTGTCTGCCGTCTCGGCGCCCTCCACCGCCGGCGCCGGCGGCACCATCGCGGTGACCGACACCACCCGGAACCAGGGCGCCGGGCCGGCCGACGCGTCGACCACGCGCTTCTATCTCTCGTCGAACGGCGCGCTCGACGCCGGCGACGTCGAGCTCGGCCTCCGCGCCGTCCCGGGCCTCGCCGCCGGCGCGAGCCACACGGCCTCGACGACCCTGACGATTCCTCTCGGGACGCCGGCCGGGAGTCACTACCTGTTCGCCAGGGCGGACGCCGACGGCGCCATCCCGGAGAGCCAGGAGACCAACAACCTCGCGTTCGCCCTTGTCCAGATCGGTCCCGATCTGGTCGTCAGCGCCGTCTCGGCGCCCGGGACGGCCGGTGCCGGGGGAACCGTCACCGTCACGGATACCGCCCGGAACCAGGGCGGCGGAGCA
>JBIOTN010000122.1:0-21390 GCA_044866005.1 Candidatus Rokuibacteriota bacterium
GACCCAGTGGGGCCAGGCGCAGGGCACCGGGGCCCCCGCGCGTCCCACGCATCGAAGCTCGTCAGGCTGCCTTGGTTCAAGGACACCAGATCTTACCATAGCGGCGTGAGTGGCCGGAATTCGGCCCCGTGGGGAAATTCCCGGTCGGGATCTTCTGTAGCCCGCCGCCGGCCGCGATCCCTGCCGGCCGGATCCCGCCCCGCTGGCCGGGCCGCCCTTGCGGGAGGCGAGTGTGAGCTCAGCGCCGCGCGGGCGCGGTCAGCCGTGGCAAGTCGGGCGAGGGGAACTGGTCGGCGCGCGCGGCCGGCCTGCGCCGAGCACCCGGCTGGCGGGACGCGGCCGTCGCGCCCAGGCCGCGCCGGAGAGGTGGTGCGCCCAGCAGGATTCGAACCTGCGACCTTCGGATTCGTAGTCCGACGCTCTATCCAACTGAGCTATGGGCGCCCGTGGCTCGAGTCCGGCGGCGGACGAAAGAGTGGCGGAGAGGCCGGGATTCGAACCCGGGACCGGGCTCAACACCCGGTAACCGCTTAGCAGGCGGCTGCCTTCGGCCGACTCGGCCACCTCTCCGCGCGGCATCTCATCTTCGCGGGGGGGTCCCCGCTTTGTCAACCGACCGGCACCATCCGCGGCGGCTCGACGCGGAGCGGCGCCGCCGGCGAATATGGCGGAGGGGGAGGGATTCGAACCCCCGAGGGCTTTCGCCCATACCGGTTTTCAAGACCGGCGCCTTCAACCGCTCGGCCACCCCTCCGGAGCTGATGCTGGCCCGGTCCCCACGCGTCGGCGAGGCCCTCAGTATACCATCCTGTCCCATGGCGCCTCGACGGCGGTGCGCCGGCGCGGCCGCGGGGATCGCGCGTCGATCCGCGTCAATAGGCCCGGCGGTAGCCGCCGTCGACGTGGATGCGCTCCCCGGTGATGTAGCGCGCCTTCGGCGACACGAGGAACGCGACGAGATTCGCGATGTCGGCCGGGTCGCCGAAATATCCGAGCGGGATCTCCCTGCTGAACTCCGTCCGACTCTCGGGCGTGGGGTGGAGCCGGAGGTCGATCTGCTCGCTGTGGATGCGGCCCGGCGCGATACAGTTCACCGTGATGCCGTGCGTGCCCACCTCGCGCGACAGCCCCTTGGCCCACGCGTGCACGCCGGCCTTTGCCGCGGCGGCGGCGTTGACGCCCGCCGGCTCCGAGGTCCCCGTGATGTTGACGATCCGGCCCCAGCGCCGCTCTCGCATGACGGGGAGGAAGGCCTGGGTGAGCTTGCGCACGGCGGTGAAGTTGACCGCGAACCCCTCGTCCCAGGCCTCGTCCGACGCGTCGACCGGCAGCGGGCGCGACCCGCCCGCGTTGTTCACGAGGATGTCGACGTGCCCGAAGATGCCCAGCACGTCGCGCCTGATCCGCTCCGCGGCTTCCCGGTCGGCCAGATCGGCGGTGATCGCGTGCGGCCGCGCTCCGCCCGTGGCTTCGATCTCGTCCTGCAGGGTCTTCAACAGATGCCCGCGGCGCGCGACGACCGCGGTCTGCACGCCCTCGCCGGCGAGCACGTTCACGACCTCCCGGCCGATGCCGACGCTTCCGCCCGTGACCACGGCGACGCGACCCCGAAGCTCCAGGTCCATGGGCCGCCCTTCCTCGTATCCTTCCCGCGGTGAGAGAGGCGCCGGGAGTCGGCGCGCGGCCTCACGCAGGCGCCAGACGCGCCTGGCCGTCGAGGTAGGGGCGGAGCGCGTCCGGGACGACGACGGTCCCGTCCGCCTCCTGGTAGTTCTCGAGCACGGCGATCAGCGTCCGCCCGACGGCCAGGCCCGAGCCGTTCAGCGAGTGAAGGTAGTCGGCCTTGCCGCCGCCGGCCGGGCGGTAGCGCAGGTCCGCGCGCCGCGCCTGGAAGGCCTCGCAGTTCGAGCAGGAGGAGATCTCGCGGTACCGCCCCTGCGCCGGCAGCCAGACTTCGAGATCGTACGTCTTGCTCGAGGCGAAGCCCAGGTCCGCGGTGCAGAGGAGGACCACCCGGTAGGGCAGCGCGAGCCGCTGGAGCACCGCCTCCGCGTCCCGCACCATCGCCTCGAGCTCGTCGTAGGAGGTCTCGGGCGCCGCGAGCTTCACCAGTTCGACCTTGTCGAACTGGTGCTGCCGGATCATCCCCCGGGTATCCGCGCCGTAGGAGCCGGCCTCGCGCCGGTAGCACGGGGTCCACGCCGTGTACTTCCGGGGCAGCGTCTCGCCCGGTAGCACCTCCCCGCTGTGCAGGGTGGTCAGCGGCACCTCGGCGGTCGGGATCAGGTAGAGCGGCCGGCCGTGCTCGGGCTCGACCGTCTTGAAGAGCTCGTCCTCGAACTTCGGCAGCTGGCCGGTCCCCGTCATCGCCTCGGCGTTGACGAGGTGCGGGAGCCAGACCTCGCGGTAGCCGTGCGTCTTCGTGTGGAGATCGAGCATGAGCTGGGCCAGCGCGCGCTCGAGCCGCGCCCCGATCCCCCAGAGGACGGCGAACCGCGACTTCGCGATCTTGGCCGCCCGCTCGAAGTCCAGGATGCCGAGGATCTCCCCGAGCTCCCAGTGCGGGCGCGGCGCGAAGCCGAACGCCCGCGGGCGCCCCCACTGACGGACCTCGACGTTGTCCTCGGATGATGTGCCGACCGGCACGCTCTCGTGCGGAAGGTTCGGGAAGGCGAGCGCCAGCCGGGCGAGTTCCTCGTCCACGGCGCGGAGCGCGCCGTCGGCCGCCTTGATCTCGTCGCCGAGGTGACGCAGCCCCTCGGTGAGCGGGGCGATGTCGCGGCCTTCTCGCTTGGCGGCCGCGATCGCTTCGGAGCTTCGGTTGCGGCGGGCCTTCAGGTCCTCGGCGGTCCGCAAGACCGCCCGGCGCCGCTGATCCGCCTCCAGGTACTCCTTGAGGGGCGCACTCGCGGCCCGGTCCCGGATCGCCTTCTCGACCGCGTCGGGGTGCTCGCGGATGAGGCGGGGATCAAGCATTCCCCCCTCGTTCCGCCTCGACGCGCGCGAGGCTGCCCACGCGGTCGTCGGGATCGAGGTCGATCACGCGCACACCCCAGGTGTTACGGCCCTGCGACGAGACGTCCTGGGCGGGGAAGCGGATCACCTTGCCCTTGGTCGTCACGACCAGGATGTCGTCGCCCTCCCGGACCTGCGTCATCCCGACGACGAACCCGTTCCGGCCGCCGGTCTTCATGTCGATGATGCCCTTGCCGCCGCGGGCTTGCAGCCGGTACTCCCCGAGCGGCGTCTGCTTGCCGTAGCCACGTTCGGTGACGGTGAGGATCGAGGCGTCCTCGCGCGCGACTTCGGCCGCGATGACCTGGTCGCGCTCCTCGAGCTCGATCCCCTTCACGCCGGCGGTGACCCGGCCCATCGGCCGCACCTCGTCCTCGTTGAAGCGGATGCAGATGCCCTGCTTCGTCTCCAGCACCACCTCGCGCTGGCCGTCGGTCTGGCGGACGGCGATCACCTCGTCGCCGGCCTCCAGCGCGATGGCCCGGATGCCGCCCCGCTGGGGCCGGGAGTACTGCTCGAGCTCGGTCTTCTTCACCTTCCCCTGCCGGGTGGCGAAGAACACGTAGCCGCCCGCCGTGAAGTCGCGCACGGCCAGGGTGGCGGCCACGCGCTCTCCCTCGGCGAGGTGCAGGAGGTTCACCATGGCCTTGCCGCGGGCGTCCCGCTTGGCTTCCGGGATCTCGTGCACCTTGAGCCAGTGGACCTTGCCGTCGTTGGTGAAGAAGAGGAGGTAGGCGTGGGTCGAGGCGATGTACATGTCCTCGACGGCGTCCTCTTCCTTGGTCTCCATGCCCTGGACGCCCTTGCCTCCCCGTCGCTGGCTCCGGTACGCCTCGATCGCCGTCCGCTTGATGTAGCCGGAGCGGGTGACCGTGACGACCATCTCCTCGTCGGCGATCAGATCCTCGAGCGTCAGCTCGACCGACTCCTCGACGATCTCGGTGCGCCGCTCGTCGCCGTACTCGCTCTTGAGCGCGGTGAGCTCCTCCCGGATGATCTGCCGCACGAGCGCATCGGATGCCAGGATGGCCCGCAGCCGCTCGATGAGCTGGAGGGTCTCCGTGTGCTCCGTGATGATCTTCTCGCGCTCGAGCTGCGCCAGGCGCTGCAGCCGCATGTCCAGGATGGCCTTCGCCTGGACCTCGCTGAGCTGAAGGCGCGTCATGAGCGCTTGCCGGGCCGCATCGACGTCCGCTGCCTGGCGGATCAGGCGAATCGTCAGGTCGAGGTTCTCCAGCGCCTTCCGGAGCCCTTCCAGGACGTGCGCCCGCTCCTCGGCCCGGGCCAGGTCATACCGCGTCCGACGGGTGACCACCTCGCGGCGGAACGCGATGAAGTGGTCCAGCATCTCCTTGAGGGTCACCACTTGCGGCCGCCGGCTGACGAGCGCCAGCATGATGACCCCGAACGTGGACTGCATCGCGGTGTGCTTGTAGAGCTGGTTCAGGATGATCTGGGCGATCTCGCCCCGGCTCAGCTCCAGGACGATTCGGATCCCGTGCCGGTCGGACTCGTCGCGGATCTCCGAGATGCCGTCGAGCTTCCGGTCGCGGCTGAGCTCCGCGATCTTCTCGATGAGGCTGGCCTTGTTGACCTGGTAGGGCAGCTCGGTGACGATGATGGCCTCGCGGCCGCCCCGCAGTTTTTCCGTGTGGGCCCGCGCCCGCATGGTGATGATGCCCCGCCCGGTCGCGTACGCTTCGCGGATCCCGCCCGTCCCGTAGATGTAGCCGCGGGTCGGGAAGTCGGGCCCCTTGATCACGGTCTGGAGCTCCTGCAAGGTCACCGCGGGATTGTCGATGGCCAGGAGCAGCGCGTCCACGACCTCGGTCAGATTGTGGGGCGGGATGTTCGTCGCCATCCCGACCGCGATTCCCGACGAGCCATTGACGAGCAGGTTGGGGAGCTTGGTCGGTAGCACGGTCGGTTCGCGCTCCGACTCGTCGAAGTTGGGCACGAAGTCGACCGTCTCCCGGTCGATGTCGGCCAGCATTTCGTGCGCGATCCGGGCGAGGCGCGCCTCGGTATACCGGTACGCCGCCGGCGGGTCGCCATCGATCGAGCCGAAGTTTCCCTGCCCATCGATCAGCGGGTAGCGCAGGGAGAAGTCCTGGGCCATCCGGACGAGCGCCTCGTACACGGGGGCATCGCCGTGCGGATGGTACTTTCCGAGGACCTCGCCCACGACCTTGGCCGACTTCCGGTAGGCCCGGTTCCACGAGAGCCCGAGCTCCGCCATCGTGTAGAGCACCCGGCGGTGGACGGGCTTGAGCCCGTCCCGGATGTCGGGGAGCGCGCGGCCGATGATGACCGACATCGCATAGTCGAGGTACGACTTGCTCATCTCCTCGACGATCGAGATCGGCTGCTGGCGCTCCGGCACTGGCGTCCCTCTACACGTCGATCCGGGCTTCCAGCGCGTGCATCGCGATGTAATCGCGCCGCGGCTCGACCTGGTCGCCCATGAGCTTCGTGAAGATGTCGTCCGCCGCCACCGCGTCGTCCATGGTGACGCGGAGGAGCGTGCGGGTCTCCGGGTTCATCGTCGTCTCCCAGAGCTGCTCGGCGTTCATCTCGCCGAGCCCCTTGTAGCGCTGGACGGAGGCCCCCTCACGTCCCAGCTTCAGGACCTGTTCGACCAGCGCGTCCTTCGACCCGATCGGCATCTCGGCCCCGCTCCCCGCCACCAGCGTGAAGGGCGGGCGGTCGAACGGCTCGATCTGCCCGTAGACCTCGAGCAGCTTCGCCCACTCGCCGGACGCGAACAGATTCAGATTGAGGATCCGCTCGGCGCCGTCCAGGCTGACGCCGACCAGGACGCCCTCCTCCGTCTCGGCGCGCACCGTGACGTCGGCCTCCGCGCGGCCGAGCGCCCGGGGGATCTCCGCCAGGAACGTCTCGCGGGAGATGCGCTTCCGGGTGAGCGGGCGATGCCGCAGGAAGGCCTCCAGCCACGCGGCCGGCACGCCGCGCTTGGCCAGGCGGTCGCGGAGGTGCCGGTATTCCACCAGGTCCGCGACGAACCGCCGCAGCCGTTCCTCGCCGACCGTCTTCCCGGCCTTGCCGTTGCCGTACCGGAGCTGCGCCTTGTCGGTGCCGAGGAGAAGGACCTCGTGCTCGAGATCGCGCTCGCTCAGGAGGTACTTCTCGGACTTGCCGCGCTTGAGCTTGAAGAGCGGCGGCTGCGCGATGTAGAGGTAGCCGGTCTCGATGACCGGGACCATGTGCCGGAAGAAGAAGGTGAGGAGCAACGTCCGGATGTGCGCGCCGTCCACGTCCGCGTCCGTCATCAGGATGACTTTGTGGTAGCGAAGCTTGGTGACGTCGAACTCCTCCGGTCCGATCCCCGTGCCGAGAGCGGAGATGAGGAGGCGGATCTCCTGGTGGGAGAGCACCTTGTCGTATCGGGCCTTCTCCGCGTTGATGATCTTGCCCCGGAGCGGCAGGATGGCCTGGCTGCGCCGGTCGCGCCCCTGCTTGGCCGATCCGCCGGCCGAATCGCCCTCCACCAGGAACAGCTCGCGCAGGGCCGGGTCGCGCTCCGAGCACTCCGCGAGCTTCCCCGGCAGGTTGTCGTCGTCGATGCCCTTCTTGCGCGTCAACTCGCGGGCTTTCCGGGCCGCTTCCCGCGCCTGGGCCGCCCGGACGCACTTCTCCGCGATCTTGCGCGCCGTGGTCGGATCTTCCTCGAAGGCCTGGGACAGCTTGTCGTTGACGATGGATTCGACGAGCCCCTTGATGTCGCTGTTCCCGAGCTTCGCCTTGGTCTGGCCCTCGAATTGCGGTTCGGGCAGCCGCACGGAGATCACCGCGGTGAGGCCTTCGCGGACGTCGTCCCCGCTGATGCCGCCCTTGAAGTTCTTCAGGAACCCGTTCGCCTGCGCGTAGGCGCTCATGGTCCGGGTGAGCGCGGCCCGGAAGCCCGTGAGGTGCGTCCCGCCCTCACGCGTGTTGATGTTGTTGGCGAACGAGAAGACGTTCTCCTGATATCCCTCGTTGTACTGGAGCGCGACCTCGGCCTGGATGTCGCCGCGACCGCCCTCGAAGTAGAGGACCTTCGGGTGCACCGGGGTCTTGTTCTGGTTGATGTACTCGACGAACTGCCGAATCCCCCCGCTGTAGAGAAACGTCAGCTTCTTCTCGTCCCGCTCGTCCTCGATCTGGATCTTCAGCCCCCTGTTGAGGAAGGCGAGCTCGCGGAGGCGGTTCGACAGGACGTCGAAGGCGAACGTGGTCTCTTCGAAGATCTCGGGGTCCGGCTTGAACCGGATCGTCGTGCCGCGCTTGGTCGTCTTCTCCCCGGGCAGGAGCTCGCCCTGGGGCTTCCCGCGATCGTAGCGCTGGGTATAGACCTTGCCGTCGCGGCGGATCTCCAGCTCCAGCCACTCGGAGAGCGCGTTGACCACCGAGACGCCGACGCCGTGCAGCCCGCCCGACACCTTGTAGACCGAGCTCTCGAACTTCCCGCCGGCGTGGAGCTTCGTCAACACGATCTCGGCTGCCGACCGACCAGTCCCGCCCCACTCGTCGACGGGGATGCCTCGTCCATCGTCCGTGACGGTGCAGCTGCCGTCGGCGTGGATGACGACGCGGATGTTCTGGCAGTACCCGGCCAGGGCCTCGTCGACGGAGTTGTCCACCACCTCGAACACGAGGTGGTGAAGACCGTAGCTCGCCGTGTCGCCGACGTACATGGCCGGACGCTTCCGGACGGCCTCGAGGCCCTCGAGGGCCTTGATGTCGCTCGCCGTGTAGCTGTCCAGCTCCGCCGGCTTCGGTCCCTTCGGCGCCTTCGCCTCCGTCATGCGGCTCCCCCGGCCACCATCGCGTCCAGGGCCTCGACTTCCCCGGGCCCGACCTCCCACACCGCGCCCGACCCCGCGTCGGGCGCCTCCGTGGTCGAGAAGAGCACCTGGCCTTGCCGCGCCAGCCACGCGAGCACGCGCTCCCGGGCCCCGCGGTCCAGCTCCGACAGCAGATCGTCCATCAACAAGAGAGGTGCCGCGCCCGTCCGCCGCCTGACCGCGGCCGCCTCGGCGAGGCGCAGGGTCAGGGCCACCAGCCGCTGCGCGCCCCGGGAGGCGTACGCGCGCGCGTCGGTGTCGCCCAGCCGGACCACCACGTCGTCCCGGTGCGGCCCGACCAGGGTCACGCCGCGCGCGAGCTCCGCCCGGCGCCCCGCGACGAGCGCTCCGAGCAGCCGCTCGCGCGTCTCGCCCGCGGTGGCGGCGGGCGCCACGGCGGCCTCGTACGCGAGCCCGAGCCGCGGCTCGCGCGGCGCCAGCGCCTCCCAGACCTGACGACCGTCCTCGGCCAGACTCCCCAGCGTCTCTTGCCGCCGGTGCAGGATGGCGCTCCCCAGGGTGGCGACCTGCTCGTCCCACGGGCCGAGCAGCCGCTCGGCGTCCGGGCGCCCGGCGAGCCGGCCGAGCAGCCCCGACCGCTGGTGAAGCACGAGCCGGTACCGCCGGCAGGTCTCGGCGTGCGCGGGGGCCAGCTTCACCGCGGCGCCATCGAGATACGCCCGGCGGACCTGCGGCGGACCGGACAGGAGGGCCAGATCCCCGGCGGTGAACCGCACCGCGCGCGCCCAGGCGCAGGGGCCTCCGAGGGCCTGGCACCCGCCCTCCGCGCCGACCGCGATGCGAACCTGCCGCATCTGCTCCCCGTGCACGAGCTCGGCCGCGACCACGGCCTCGGCCGCGCCCCAGCCGACGCACTCGGCGAGCCGCGCCGTCCGAAACGACCGACCCGTGAGCAGGAGGTGGAGCGCCTCGAGGAGGGACGTCTTGCCCCGACCGTTCCCGCCGATCAGGGCATTGAGGCCGGGATCAGGAGCGAAACTGAGGGAGGCGTGATTTCGAAAGGCTGACAGTTGCAACCATCGAACATGCACCCGAGACGGGCCTCCTCTTCAAATCCGCATGGGCATTATAACACAGAGATGCTCCTCGTCCGTGGCGCCCTTGAACACGCCGGGACTCAGCCCGTCCTTCAGCTCGATGACCACCTTGTCACCTTCCATGGGCCCGAGCGCGTCGAGCAGATAACGCGCGTTGAAGCCGATCGTCAGCTCCTCCCCGGCGAACTCCGCCGGCAGGACTTCCTCCGCCTCGCCCAGCTCCTGACTCGAGGCGGTCAGCCGAAGGGCCCCGGGACCGGCCACGAAGCGGATCGGCCGCGTCCGGTCGTCGGCCACCACCGAGACGCGCCGCAACGCGGCGATGAGCGACTCGCGCTCCACCGCGAGCCGGCGCGGATGGCCCTTCGGCAGCACCTGCTCGTAGTTCGGGAAGCTCCCCTCCACGAGCTTGGAAGAGAGCACGAAGCCGGCGGTCCGGAGGAAGAACTGGTTTTCCCGCACCGCCAGCTTGGCCGCGTCGCTGCCGCCCAGCACGCGGCCCACCTCCTGCACCGCCTTTCGAGGCACGATGCCCGACATCTCGCCATTGGCCTCGATCTCCGTCCGCGCCAGCGCCAGGCGATGGCCGTCGGTCGCGACGAAGCGCAGCTCGCGCTTCCGCACCAGCACGTACAGCCCGTTCAGGAACGGACGGCTCTCGTCCTGCGACATCGCGTAGCTCGTGCGCGCGAGCATCATCCGGAGCCGCCCGCCGTCCACCGACACGCCCTCTCCATCGCCCGTCTCGAACGGCGGATACTCCTCGGCCGGCAGGCCGACCAGGCGGAAGGTGGCGGGCCCGCACAGGAGCTGGACCCAGCCGTTTTCCTGGAGCGTCACGGTGATCGGTTGAGCCGGGAGCTCGCGGACGAGCTCCAGGAGCTTCCGCGCTGCCAGCGTCACCCCGCCCGCGCGCACCACGGTCGCCGGGACGGCCACGCGAGCGCCCACCTCCAGGTCCGTGGCCGCGATACGCAGGCCGGTCTCCTGCGCCTCGATCAGCACGTTCGCCAGGATGGGGAGCGTCTGTCGCGGCTCCACGATGTTCTGGAGGATCTGCAGCGCGCGAAGGAACGGCTCACGGGCGACTTGGATTTCCATCGAAGTCTTGTTCCTCCATCAGGAAGAAAAAGCTCGTAGCCGTCGTAGTAGGGCCGGTGGACAACGTCGCAGGGGCGCGCATCCGCCCGTGGGATCGGGACGAGGGCCGGGGCGGGGACGGGGGATGGACGCGGGAGATGGGTGTGGATGCGCCGGGGATAAGGCGGTCGCCGCGAGAACGGGGCACGGTGCGCTCACTCCACGCGGATCGTGTTGATGACGTGATCGAGCGTCTTGCGGAACTTGGGGTCTTCCTGGAGCAAGGCCTCGATCTTGTTGACCGCGTGGAGCACCGTGGTGTGGTCCTTGCCGCCGAAGCCGCGGCCGATGTCAGCGAACGAGTCGCTGGTGAGCTGCCGGGCGAGGTACATCGCGACCTGGCGGGGGAAGGCGACCGCCTTCGTGCGGGTCTTCGAGCGCAGGTCGTGAGGCTTGACGCCGAAGACTTCGCTCACCCGGCGCTGGATCTCGTCCAGCGTGATGAGGCGCTCCTCGGCGCCCCAGATGTTGGCGAGCACCTCCTGGGCGAGATCCAAGCTCAGCTCGCGGCCGGTGAGATTGCAGAAGGCGCGGATGCGCACCAGCGAGCCTTCCAGCTCGCGGATGTTCGACTTGACCTTGTTCGCGATGAAGAAGGCGAGGTCGTCGGGCAGGGACACGCGGTCGAGCTCGGCTTTTCGCTTCAGGATGGCGACGCGCGTCTCGAAGTCGGGCGGCTGGATGTCGGCGATCAGCCCCCACTCGAAGCGGGAGCGGAGGCGCTCCTCGATCTCGGGGATCTCCTTGGGCGAACGATCGCTCGAGATGACGATCTGGCGGTGCGACTCGTAGAGGTCGTTGAAGGTGTGGAAGAGCTCCTCCTGGGTCCGCTCCTTGCCCGAGATGAACTGGATGTCGTCGATCAGGAGGAGATCGATGGTGCGATAGCGATGGCGGAAGTCGGGCGTCTTGTCGTAGCGGATCGCGCCGATCAGCTCGTTGGTGAATTTCTCGGTGGAGAGGTACTGCACGCGAAGCTGCGGCACGGCGCGACTGACGTGGTGACCGATCGCGTGGAGGAGGTGCGTCTTGCCGAGTCCCACGCCGCCGTAGATGAAGAGCGGATTGTAGGCGCGGGACGGCAGCTCCGCCACCGCGAGGCAGGCGGCCTGCGCGAACTGGTTCGAGGAGCCGACGACGAACGTGTCGAAGGTGTAGCGGCTGTCGAGCTCGGCCGCCGGCGGCGGTGCCGCCGGGGCGGCCACCGCGGTGGGCGGCTCGCCGCCCCCGGCGCGATCGATGCCGATGGCGACCTGGACCCGCGGCCCCAGGCAGGCCGCGGCGGCCGCCTGGAGCTCCGCCAGATAGTGCTCGACGACGTAGCCCCGCATGAACTTGCTGGGGACCGCGATCTCCAGGCGGTTGTCGCGGTAGGCCAGTACCCGACCCGGCCGGATCCAGGTGTCCAGGGCCTGGGGCGGGAGCCGGCCCTCCAGGGCAGCGAGGAGGCGCTCCCAGAGGCGGTCATGCATGCGGGACGCTCCTGTCAGCGAAACGTGCGCGCCTACGAGTTACACACACACTTATCCACAGATGTGGATAACCGGGGTCGGCCTGGGGGATGACGGTGTAAACCCACCCACTGCCCACACGCCGCGAGGTGGCCGGCGCGCTTGCCGGCGTCAGGACGGCGCGATCAGAAGCCGCTCAGTGCTGATGGTGTCGTCAGGCTCGGGGCGCTCTTCCGCCACTACAGCCACTACCCGCTGCGAGGGGCCAACCATAGCACGCGGTCTGCGGGGCGGCAACCCCCCGGGGCGCGCCATCGATGCGCGCGCGAGCCGCACGACTCTTGACGCGCGCGTGAGGCGACCGGTAGGATGGTTGGACTGTGTCCTCATCCCGCCATAGGAGGCTCGCGTGAAGCGCACGTACCAACCGAACCGGCGCCGCCGGAAGAAGACGCACGGGTTCCGCAAGCGCATGGCGACCCAGGGCGGGCGAAAGGTGCTCAAGCGACGTCGCGCGAAGGGCCGGCGCCGACTCGCGGTCTCATGATCGTGGCGGAAGAACGCCCCGCGGCGCTGTCGCGGGCCGAGCGGCTGCGGGACCGTAGGGAGTTCGAGCGGCTGTTCCGCCGCGGCGGCCGGCTCGAGCGGCCGAGCTTCGTGCTCTTCTGGCTCCCGTCGCCGGGACGGCGACAGGCCGCCTTCGCCGCGAGTCGTCGGCTGGGCGACAGCGTGTGGCGGAACCGCGCGCGCCGGCGCTTGCGGGAGGCCTATCGGCGCCAGAAGGGGGCCGTCCCGGCGACCGGTATCCGCCTGTGTCTGGTGGCGCGCCCTCGCGCCCTCGACCTGCCGTTCGAGGAGCTGAACCGCGAGGTGTCCGAGGCGCTTCGCCAGGCCGCGCGGCGGCTCCCCTCATGACGGGTGGTCCAGGCCGCCCCGCCCGCCTGGCGGGGGGCCTCCTCCGTGGCTATCAGCGCTGGCTCTCGCCGATCCTGCCGCCGGCCTGTCGTTACTGGCCGTCGTGTTCCGAGTACGCGCGACTGGCCATCGCCCGCCACGGACTGGTCCGGGGGAGTCTCCTCGCGCTCGGGCGCCTGGTCCGTTGTCAGCCGCTCTTCCCCGGCGGCGTTGACGCGCCGCGTTAGAAGGCGATCTCTCTCCTGCGCTGATGGAAAAGCGGGCCCTCATCGCCATTGTCCTGTCCGTCGTGCTGCTCATCGCATGGCAGGCACTGTTTTCGCCCCCCGCCGCCCCGCCTCCCCCACCCGAGGGGCGTGACCTTGCTCCGGTCGGTCCCTCCACGCCCGCGCCCGCCACCTCGCCCGAGGTCAGCCGGGCCCCGCGGCCGGCTCCCGTCGGGGCGGCCCCGACCCCGCCGGGCACGGTGGCCGAGGTGATCACCCCACTCTATCGGGCATCGTTCGGCCAGGACGGCGCCGCCACCCGCTGGGTCCTGACGTACCGAGGCGACAAGGAAGTCATCCTCGGCGCCCCCTTGGGCCCGCTGGCGGTGGCCGTGAGCCGGGCCGGACAGGCCTCGGAGCCGGTCGCGCTCGTCCCGCAGGCCCAGCGCCTGGAGCTCGGCGGAGCGCGGCCGGAAGGCACGCTCACGTTCCGGGGCACGACCGCGGACGGGACCCCCGCGGAGAAGACCCTCACCTTTCGGGCCGACTCCTACCGGATCGGCCTCCAGCTCCGGGTGGGGCGGGCCGGCACGCCCGGAAGGCCCGGGACGCTGGCCGTGTACTGGACGACGCCGGTGGCCGTCCCGGGAACGACCCAGAGCGACCCCTGGCTGACGTTCGGGGAAGGCGCCGAGCACCGCCAGATGCTCGGCCGCATTCTCGTCGCGCAGAACGGCCGCCCCGCCGCCTTCGAGCCGCCGGCGCCGGCGTTGAAGGACCTGAAAGAAGCCCCGGGGGGCCCGGGCGCGCCGAAGGATCCCCAGAAGGATGCGAAAGGATCCCCAGCCAACGCGCGCGAGCTGAAGGATCCCCACCTGGTGCCGGCCGCCGAGGTCCCCCTCGAGCGGCGGTGGGTCGCCCTGGAAAACGACTACTTCATCGTGGCCCTCATCCCGTCAGCCGGCGTGCGCGTCCAGCGCGAGCGCGAGCCCGATCGCGCCGTCGTGGCCCTGGTCTTCCCCGAGAGCGCGGGCGCGCCCGGGACGGGGCAGGCCGAGCTCTACGTGGGCCCGAAAGAGTGGGATCGCCTCGCCGCGCTGGGGGTCGGCCTCGAGCAGGCCCAGGCCCGGAATTACGGGGACTTCCTCTGGACGCTGCCGATGCAGTGGTTCTGCGTGCCGCTCCTGTGGCTCATGAACTTCTTCGCGACCCGACTGCCCGGCCAGAACTACGGGATCGCGATCATCCTGCTCACCGTGCTCGTGAAGATCCTCTTTTATCCGCTGGCGCAGAAGAGCATGACCTCGATGAAGCAGATGCAGGCGCTTCAGCCTCAGGTCAACGCGCTGCGCTCGAAATACAAATCCGATCCCCAGCGCTTCCAGCGTGAACAGATGGAGCTCTTCCGGAAGCACAAGGTGAATCCGGTGGGCGGCTGCCTGCCCATGGTGGTGCAGATCCCCATCTTCTACGCCCTCTACCTCACGCTCCAGTACTCCGTCGAGCTGCAGGGCGCCCACTTTTTCCTCTGGATCACGGACCTTTCGAAGAAGGATCCCTATTACGTGCTCCCGATCCTGATGGGCGTGTCGATGCTCATCCAGCAGAAGATGACGCCGACCGTCGGCGATCCGCGCCAGGCGCGCGTGATGCTCATCATGCCCGTGATCTTCACCTTCATGTTCCTCGAGTTCCCGACGGGCCTGGTCCTCTACTGGCTCGTCAACAACGTGCTCTCGATCGGGCAGCAGTACCTCATCGACCGGGCCGTCGCGCGCGCGAAGATCGCGGCGCCGGTGGAGGGCAAAGGGAACCGGGAGGCCCGGAAGGGGTGACGCAGACCGTCGGCCGCGACGCCGGCGCGCCCCGGCGAAAAGCAGAAAAACCATTTAAAACAAGCCGTTAACGAATTCAACGCAGTGCGCCAACAGCGGGCGCGCCCGCCTCGACGCGGCGCGC
This sequence comes from Candidatus Rokuibacteriota bacterium, assembly GCA_044866005.1. GTDB lineage: Bacteria > Methylomirabilota > Methylomirabilia > Rokubacteriales > DASRDR01 > JBIOTN01. Next base: position 14,589 of record JBIOTN010000122.1, read on the forward strand.
CATCGTGGTCCCGCGGGAGTGCCGGATGCCTGATCCGTGGACCGACTTCGCGGCGGCACTCTCCGCGCTCGAGCTCCACCCGGACCCCACGTTCGAGTCGAAGGCACGCGCGTACCTGGCCATGCTCGACGAATGGAATCCCCTCGCGCGGCTCACCGCCTATCGAACCGAGGCAGCCCAGGTGGAAAAGCTGCTGCTCGACTCCCTGCTCTTCCTCGTGCCACTCGCTCCGAGCGCGGATCCGCTGCTGGACGTCGGGAGCGGTGCGGGAATCCCGGGCCTCGTGCTCAAGCTGGCGCGGCCGGAATGGACCGTCACGCTGCTCGAAGCAAACCGTCGGCGAGCCAATTTCCTCCGCCACGTCGTCCGTCGACTCGGACTGGCACACGCCGAGGTGCGGGAGGGGCGCGCCGAAGGACTGGCCGCGAGCGCGCCCGACATGGCCGGCGCGTTTCGGGCGGTGACGATGCGAGCGGTGGTGGAGCCGGGGCGGGCCATTCGCCTGGCCCGTCCGTTCCTGGCGCCGGACGCCGCCCTCGTCATGTCGCTCGGATCCGGGGTGCGACCCCGTCTCGGGACGAGGCGGGACGTGGTGGTGCCGCGAAGCCGGGGATTGCCAATCCGACGGACGTTTCTTATAATCCAGGCGGCCGAGGCCGGGCCGGATGTTCCACGTGGAACAGGGGGGGCCGGTGGGGCGGGTGCTCGCGGTAGTGAATCAGAAGGGCGGCGTCGGCAAGACGACGACCAGCGTGAACCTGGCCGCGGCGCTGGCGACCGCCGAGCACCCCATCCTCCTCGTCGATCTGGACCCCCAGGGTAACGCGACTGCCGGCGTCTGTCCGGACCGGACGACGCTTGCCGGGCCCACGATCTACGAGGTCCTGCTAGAAGGGGTTCCGGCCGAAAAAGCCTGTTACCGGACCGAGTTAGCACACCTCTCGCTCCTGCCCGGGAGCCCCGATCTGGTCGGAGCGGAGCTCGAGCTGATCGAAAGCGCGGCGCGCGAGAGCCGGCTTCGCGAGGCGCTCGCGTCCGTCAGCGAGCGGTTCGCCTTCGTCCTCGTGGATTGTCCCCCCTCGCTGGGGCTCCTCACCCTGAACGCGCTCGTGGCGGCCGACGCCGCTCTGATTCCGCTCCAGTGCGAGTACTACGCGCTCGAGGGCCTGGCCCAGCTCATGAAGACGCTCGGGTTGGTCCGGGATCGGGCGAACCCGGGGCTCGCCGTCGAAGGAATCGTCTTCACCATGTTCGACGGCCGCACGAGTCTCGCGCTCCAGGTCCGGGGCGAGGTCGAGCGCTACTTCCGCGACCAGATCTTTCGGACCGTGATCCCCCGGAACGTCCGGCTCACCGAAGCGCCCAGCCACGGGCGGCCGATCGTGCAGTACGACCTGCGATCGCCCGGGGCCGTGGCCTACCTCGAACTCGCCAGGGAGGTGCTCGCCCATGATGAAGCGCGCGCTCGGCCGCGGTCTCGGGGCGCTGTTACCGCCACCGGCTGAAAGCCGCGAGAGCGGCCGGTTGCTCGAGGTTCCGATCGGCAGCGTCCTGCCGAACCCTTACCAGCCCCGGAAGCGCTTCAGTCCGGAGAGTCTCGACGAGCTCGCGGCCTCCATCCGGGCGTCAGGGGTTCTCCAGCCGATCGTCGTGCGCCGTCGGGGCGAGCAATACGAGATTCTGGTGGGGGAGCGCCGGTGGCGGGCGGCTCGGCAGGCGGGGCTCGAGCGCGTCCCGGCCGTCGTCCGGGAGGCGAGCGACGCCGAAGCGCTGGAGCTGGCCCTCGTCGAGAACCTCCTCCGGGAGGATCTCAACCCTCTCGATGAGGCGGAGGCGTACCATCGTCTCATCGGCGAGTTCGGATGGAGCCAGGACGACCTGGCCCAGCGGATCGGAAAGGACCGCTCCTCGATCGCCAACGCGCTTCGACTGCGGCGGCTGCCGGAGGTGGTCCAGGAGGATCTCCGGACGGGCCGGCTGACGATGGGACACGCGCGGGCTCTCCTGGGCCTCCCCACCGCCACGGCTCAGCTTCGGCTGCGGGAGCAGATCCTCGCTCAGGACTGGTCGGTGCGCGCGACGGAGGCGGGAGTCCGGGCGCGCCGGCAGCTCCCTCCACGCGGGCGCCGCCGGAGTCCGGAGACCGAGGCGCTCGAGGAGGAGCTCCGCCAGGCCCTCGGGGCGCGCGTCCGCGTGGTCGGGAGCCTGACGCGCGGACGGATCGAGCTGCCGTACCGGTCGACGGCGGAGCTCGAGCAGCTCCACGCCGTGCTGACGCGGCCGGGCGGCCCGGTGAGCGCGGCAGCTGCCAAGAAGGAAATCGAACTAAGCTGATTTGAGAGCAACTGTGGCAAAGATCGTGGTCGGGATGAGTGGTGGGGTGGACAGCTCGGTCGCCGCGGCCCTGCTGGTCGAAGCGGGCCACGAGGTCATCGGGATCACGCTGCGGACCGCCCCGTGGGCCGAGCCGCACGCCGAGACCGCGCGCTTCGGCTCCTGCTGCTCGCCCGACACCGCGATGGGGGCGCGAGCGGTCGCGCGCGCCCTGGGGATCTCCTATTACCTGCTCAACCACGAGCGGGAGTTCGCCGACACCGTCATTGCCGACTTCACGCGCGAGTACCTGGCCGGCCGCACGCCGAGCCCGTGCGTCGTGTGCAACCGCGAGGTGAAGTTCGGCACGCTGCTCCGCCGCGCCCTCGCCTGGGAGGCCGAGGCGGTCGCGACCGGGCACTACGCCCGCGTGGCGCGCGACCCCGAGAGCGGCCGAATGCTGCTCTCCCGCGGCGCCGATCCCGCGAAGGACCAGAGCTATTTCCTCTGGCCGCTCCGCCAGGCCCAGCTCGAGCGCGCCGTGTTCCCGGTCGGCACGCTCACCAAGGCCGAGGTCCGCGCGAAGGCGCGCGCGCTCGGGCTGGCAACGGCGGAGACGCCGGAAAGCCAGGAACTCTGCTTCCTCGAGGGCGACTACCGGACCTTTCTTCGGACCCGGGCGCCCGAGGCGTTCCGGGCCGGCCCGGTCCTCGACGAGGCGGGGCGTGAGATCGGCGTCCACGAGGGGCTCGGCGCGTACACGGTCGGGCAGCGCCGCGGCCTCGGCGCCGCGCTCGCCGGGGGGGCGGCTCGCTACGTGATCCGGCTCGAGCCGGCGCGCAACGCCGTCGTCGTCGGCCCGCGGGAGGCGCTCTTCACGAGCCGCCTGGTGGCGACCGACGTGAACCTCATCTCGGTGGCGCGCCTCGACGGCCCGCTCGCGGTCGAGGCGCGGATCCGGCACAACGCGCCGCTTGCGCCGGCAGAGGTCTTCCCGCAGGGGCCGGCCGAGGTCGAGGTGCGCTTCGCCACGCCGCAGCGCGCGGTGACCCCGGGACAGTCGGTCGTCTTCTACCGCCGCGACACGGTCGTCGGCGGCGGCATCATCGCCCGGGCGGCTTGACACTGCTCAGGAGCGCGTGGTATTCGGTGAGGGCGATCTTGCCCTTTTTTTCACATACCCCGCCCGCGAGGATTGACATGATTCGGAGCCGGCACGCCTCGAGTCTCCCTGTCCGGACGCTGGCGCTCCTGCTCGGCGGGGCGCTGCCCCTCTTCGCGCCCGCCGTGGTGTCGGCGGCCGAGGGGGGCGAGGGCGGCGGGCTGATCGACCTCAACTGGACGCTCTTCGTCCAGATCGCGAACTTCCTCGTCCTGCTGGTCCTCCTCTATGTCTTCGCCTACAAGCCGCTCGTCGCGATGCTCCAGACGCGCGCCGACGCCATCCGCCAGCAGCTCGCCGAGGCGCAGGCCGCCCGAGAGCAGGCCCAGCGGCAGCTCGCCGAGTTCGACTCGCGCCTGCAGGCCGCGCATGCCGAGGCCCAGGCTCTCCGCGAGCGCGCCACGCGGGAGGCGGCGGAGACGCGGGAGCGGCTGACGGCCGAAGCGCGGCGAGAAGCGGCACGCCTCGTGGAGAGCGCGCGCGCCCAGATCGAGCAGGACGTCCGCCGGGCCAGAGACGAGCTGCGCGCGGAGGTGGGGACGCTCGCCCTCGCGATCGCGGAGCGACTCATCCAGCGGAGCCTTCGTGACGAGGACCACCAGCGCCTCGTCCAGGAGGCGATCGGGCGGATGGACGCGCGGTGAGGCGTGGCGCCGCCGTCGCCCGTCGGTACGCGAAGGCGCTCACGAGTCTGGCGGCCGAGGAGTCGCGCGTCGAGCCGGTGGCGCAGGAGCTCGGCGCGTTCGCCCGGGTGCTGGCCGACGAGCCGGCGCTCCGGGACGCGCTCCTCACGCCCTGGATCAAGCCGGGGACCAAGCGCGCGATCGTCGCCAGCCTGGCCGAACGGCTGGGGCTGTCGGCGCTCACGCGGAACTTCCTCGCGCTCGTAGCCCAGCGGCGGCGGCTCGGGTTGTTGCCCGACATCGTGGCCGCCTACCAGGCCCTGGCGGACGAGGCGGCGGGGCTGGCGCGGGCGCGCATCCGGAGCGCCGCCCCGCTCACCGAGAGCCAGCGCGCCGCGATCCGGGACGGCCTCGCGCGCCGCCTCGGCAAGACGGTGCGGCTCGAGACGGAGACCGATCCCACCCTGCTCGGCGGCTTCGTCGCCGAGGTCGGCGGCCGCTGGCTCGACGTGAGCCTGGCCGGCCAGCTGGCGGCGCTGCGCGCCCGGCTCGTGACGGATTCCAGGGGGACAGCATGATCAAGGCCGGCGAGATCAGCGAGATCATCCGGCGCCAGATCCAGGGCTTCGAGGCGGAAACCGAGCTCGCCGAAATGGGCCGCGTGATCGAGGTCGGGGACGGCATCGCCCGCGTCTACGGCCTCGAGCAGGCGATGTCCGGGGAGCTCCTCCAGTTCCCGGGCGAGGTCTACGGCCTGGTCTTGAACCTGGAAGAAGACAACGTCGGGGCCGTGCTGCTCGGCGAGGACCGCGCGATCCGCGAGGGGGACGTCGTCAAGCGGACCGGGCGTATCGCGCAGGTGCCCGTCGGCGAGCCTCTGGTGGGTCGCGTGGTGAACGGCCTCGGCCAGCCGGTCGACGGCAAAGGCCCGATCGCCACGAAGGAGTCCCGGCCCATCGAGCGCTACGCCCCGGGCGTGGTCGACCGGCGGCCCGTGAAGGAGCCGCTGCAGACCGGGCTCAAGGCGATCGACGCGATGATCCCCATCGGGCGCGGCCAGCGGGAGCTCATCATCGGCGACCGCCAGACCGGCAAGACGGCCATCGCGGTGGACACGATCCTCAACCAGAAGGGCCAGGACGTCCACTGCTTCTACGTGGCGGTCGGACAGAAGCGGTCCACGGTGGCCCAGGTCGTGAAGATCCTGGAGGATGCCGGCGCGATGGCCTACACGACGGTCGTCTCGGCGACCGCCTCGGACCCCGCCCCCCTGCAGTACCTCGCCCCGTACGCCGGGGTGACGATGGGGGAGTACTTCCGGGACTCCAAGCGCCATGCCCTCTGCATCTACGACGACCTCTCCAAGCACGCCCAGGCCTACCGCCAGCTCTCGCTCCTGCTCCGCCGCCCGCCGGGCCGCGAGGCCTATCCGGGCGACGTGTTCTACCTGCACTCCCGTCTCCTCGAGCGGGCGGCCAAGCTGAACGACGAGCTGGGCGGCGGCTCGCTCACGGCGCTCCCCATCATCGAGACGCAGCTCGGCGACGTGTCGGCCTACATCCCGACGAACGTCATCTCGATCACCGACGGCCAGATCTACCTCGAGACCGACCTCTTCTATGCGGGCATCCGCCCGGCCGTCAACGTCGGCCTCTCGGTCTCGCGGGTCGGCGGCTCCGCCCAGGTCAAGGCGATGCGGCAGGTCGCCGGGAAGCTCCGCCTCGACCTCGCCCAGTACCGGGAGCTCGCCGCGTTCGCCCAGTTCGGCTCTGAGCTCGACAAGGCGACCCAGCAGCAGCTCTCGCGAGGGCAGCGCATGGTGGAGCTCCTGAAGCAGGGCCAGTACACGCCGATGTCGGTGGAGCGCCAGATCCTCAGCATCTACGCCGGCACCCAGGGGCATCTCGATGACGTCCCGGTTGACGCGCTCCGCGCGTTCGAGGAGGCCCTCCATCAGTACGCGGACAGCCGCGGGGCGGCCATCCTGGCGGAGATCCGCGACAAGAAGGAAATCTCCGACGCGCTCCGGCCGAAGCTCGACGAGCTGATCGCGGGCGCGAAGGCGGAGTTCACCGCCGCCCGGGGCACCACCGCCGCGGCGTAAGGACGGACACGGCCCAGCTCGATGGCAACGCTCCAGGACATCCGGCGGCGGATCCGCTCCGTCCAGTCGACGCAGAAGATCACGCGCGCGATGAAGCTCGTCGCGGCGGCGAAGCTCCGGCGGGCCCAGGAGCGGATTCTCGAGGCACGCCCCTACGCCTTCAAAATGGCGGAGCTCGTCGGCACCCTAGTCCGGGGCCTCGGCGAGGACAAGCATCCACTCCTCGTCCGGCGCGAGGGGCCGCGCAAGCTCTACGTCGTGATCACCGCCGACAAGGGGCTCTGCGGCGCCTTCAACTCGAACGTCATCCGAAAGGCCCTCGAGCTCGTGCGCACCGCGCCGGAAGGCACAGCGTCGCTCTTGACGGTGGGCCGCAAGGCGCGGGACTTCTTTCGGCGCCGTCCCTGGCCGGTCCGCGGCGAGCGAATCGGGTTCCTGGAGCGGCTGACCTTCGCCGACGTGCGAGAGCTGGGGACCGAGCTGACCCAGGCCTTCCTCGCGGACGAGGTCGACGAGGTGTGGCTGGTCTTCAACGAGTTCCGGTCGGTGGCGGCGCAGCGGGTGACGATCCGGCGGCTCCTGCCGATCGAGCCGCCCGAG
>JBIOTN010000123.1:0-5845 GCA_044866005.1 Candidatus Rokuibacteriota bacterium
TACTACACGGGGCCCGAGCTTCCCCCGGACGAGAACCTGTACGGCGTCTTCGTCCAGGCTTGCAACAACTCGGACGAGCGCCGGGGGACTGCGGAGAACTTCAAGGTCGTCGACAACCAGGGCAACGAGTTCGAGCCCGAGCAGGCCGACGCGGGCAGCATCATCGCGTACGAGCCCCGGGAGCTCGACCCCAAGGAATGTATTCCCGAGGCCGGCAGCCTCGCCCAGCTCGGTCCCGAGGCCGCCTCGATGCTGCTCTTCCGGCTGCCGCTCCAGGCGACGGAGAACCGTCCGCTCGAGCTCGAGATCGAGGGCGAGGGCGACGAGAAGCTCACCTTCGAGCTCGACCTGTAGGCGTCTAGCGGCGCCTCTTCAGCCCCTCCTCGAGCACCACCCGCGCGGCGGGCGCCGCCGTCGCGCCGCCGGCTCCGGCCCGCACGAACATGACGCCGACCGCGATGCGCGGCCGGATCGCGGGGGCAAACGCCGCGAACCACGCGTCAGTGTTCGACGCCTCTCCGGTCGACTGGTCCGCGTTCGGCCCGCGGGTGTCCTCGAGCTCCGCGGTACCGGTCTTGCCGGCCACCTTCACGTCCGCAATCGCCGCCGCCGTGCCGGTGCCGTAGGAGACGACGTCGACCATCAGCGACCTGACCGTGCGGGCGACCCTGGGCGAGGTGACGCGGATGCCCTCCACCCGCTCGTCCGCTGCAAGCCTCGGCTCGTAGCGCAGACCGTCGGCTGCGATCACCTGGGCGGCCGAGGCCAGGCGGAGCGGAGTGGCCAGCACCTTCCCCTGCCCGATTGCGGTCGAGCCCACCTCCAGCGGCGTGCGAATCGCCGATGCCGGTGGCAGCGTGCTGGCCACCTCTCCGGGGATCGAGGGCTCGGCGTTCCACCCGTAGCGCTCGGCTACGTCCACCAGCCGCTCGGCGCCCACCTTCACCCCGAGCGGGGCGAACACGGAGTTGCAGGAGTGGGCGAAGCTGTCGCGGAAGCTGCCGCCGCAGGATTCGCCGTTCGCGTTCTCGAGCTCCACCCCGTCGATGGTGGCCGCCGTCGCCACCGGGAACTCGTCGGTGAGCTTCACGAGCCCCGCCTCGAGCGCGGCGGTGGTGGTCACGATCTTGAAGGTCGAGCCCGGCGGCTGCGGCGCGGAGAACGCGATCCCGGCGAGAGCGAGGATGTCGCCGCTAAGCGGATCGAGCGCCGCGATCCCGCCGAAGCGGCCCGCCAGTGCGATCACGGCCGCCTCCTGCACCTGTGGGTCGATGGTCGTCCGCATGGGTGGCGCCGCTCGCGGGCGCGCCCGCGCCAGCACCCGCCGATCGGCGAGGAGCTCTCCGCCCGGCCGCCCCGCCAGCTGATCGTCAAACGCCTCCTCGAGCCCGCTTTGCCCAACCGGCCAGGCGCGCGGGAAGCCGCGCGCGTAGAGCGCCTCTCGCTCTTCCCGGGTTTCCTCGGGCTCCATGCTCCCCGCGATCGAGTCGGAGATCCCCGCGAGCGGAGAGCTGCGAGCCTCGGCCGGCCCCTCGGCGAGCACCTTGCCATTCCGTGAGAGGAGCGTGGCGCGCCTGGGCGGCACGCTCTCGCGACGCAGCCGCTCGCCCTCACGGAGCTCGGGGAACACGAGGCGCGGCTCCCACTCCACACGCTCATCCTCGACGGGCACGAGCAGCTCCCCGCGGAGCCGGCCGAAAACGCGCGTGCGGAGCGTCATCGGGACGACGATCGAGCTGCCCCGCGCGCCGTCGGGCTCGCTCGCGGAGACGGCCACGAGCGTCGCCGTCTCCGCCGCGCGCCGGTATGCACGGCGGAAGCGCGGGAAGGGATGGGCGGAGCGGGCGGAGTCGCTCAGAAGGGCATACATGGCGCGCTCGTCGCCACGCTCCCATGCCGCGGCGAAGTCGCGCGCGGCATGCTCGTCGGCGGACGCCGCGAACGATCCGACCAGCGCTCCCGCGGCCAGCGCAAGCGCGGCGAGCCCGCCGACGGCGGGCAGCGCGCGGTGCGTCAGGCGCCTGCGGCGCTCGCTGCTGAGGTCGATCACGGGCGGGCCAGGTTCGATGGTAGCCCGGCGTGCCGGGGCTGCCACTGCCGCATCGCTATTACGCTGCTTTGGGCGCGTGACCCCGCTCGATTGGTTCATCGTGGCGTTTACGGCGCTGATGGCTCTCTGGGGTTACGCCCAGGGTCTGATCGTTGGAGCGCTATCGCTCGCCGGCTTCACCGGCGGGGCGCTGCTCGGCTCGCGAGTGGGGCCGCTGCTGCTGGAGGAGGGCTCGAGCTCCCCGTACGCGCCTCTGGCGGCCCTCATCGGCGCGCTCGCGTTTGGGGGAATTCTCGCCGCCGTGCTCGAGCTGCTGGGCTTCCGCCTCCGCCATCGGTTGGGGAGCCGCCTCGGGGTCCTCGACGGGGTCGGGGGCGCGGCCCTCGTTGGCGCCCTCGGGCTGGGGCTCATCTGGATCGGCGGCGCGGTGGCGCTCCACACTCCCGGGGCGAGCGACCTGCGGGAGCCGATCCAGCGCTCCGCGATCCTCCAAGAGCTCAACGAGCGGCTCCCGCCGTCGGGCCCGATCCTCCAGGCGCTGGCGCGCTTCGATCCCTTCCCGCACGTCGAGGGCCCCTCGCCCGACGTGCCGCCGCCCACCGCCGCGATCGCCCGCGATCCGGACGTGGAGCGAGCCGGGGAGAGCGTGGTCAAGGTGCTCGGCACTGCCTGCGGGCTGGGCGTGCAGGGCAGCGGATGGGTCGCGGGCGACGGGGTCATCGTCACGAACGCCCACGTCGTGGCCGGGCAGGACGACACGACCGTCCAGGTGCGAGGCGAGGGGCCGCGCCTCGACGCGCAGGCGATCTGGTTCGACCCGGGCAACGATCTGGCGATTCTGCGGGCTCCCGGCCTCTCGGGCGTCCCGGCGCTCCGGCTGGCCGTCGGAGCCGGCGAGGGCACGTCCGCGGCGATCCTCGGCTTCCCCGAGAACGGGCCCTACGACGTGCAGCCGGGACGGCTGGGCCAGACCTCGACCGTGATCAGCCAGGACGCCTACGGACGCGGCCCGGTGCGGCGCCCGATCACATCGCTTCGCGGGCTCGTCCGCTCGGGCAACTCGGGCGGCCCGATGGTGGACGCCTCCGGCCGAGTGGTCACGACCATCTTCGCCGCCTCCGTCTCGGACGGAGGCCGGAGCGGCTTCGGAGTGCCGGACTCGATCGTGCGGGACGCGCTCGGGCGCACGGGCGGCCCGGTGGACACGGGCCCCTGCGCGCGGTAGCTACGAAGCCGGCTCGGGCATCTCAGAGCAGGGCGATCACGGCGTCGATGTCCGCGCTCCGCGCGGTAATCAGCTCCTCCGCGTGCGCGCGCAGCCTCCGGAGGTTTTCCTCGGTGGCGTCGTCCAGTTCGTCGCTCGCCCGCGTGAGTTCGACCTGGAGGCGCCAGTAGCGCCTCTCGCCGAGCGCGTGGCGGAGCTGGTAGTCCACGACGTCCGAGATCCCGTCGAAGACGACGTCCAGCAGCGGTCGCGCCCACTCGAGCAGGCCCCAGTCCTTGATCTGGTCGAAGCTCCGGCGGCGCATTCGCTCGCCGGTGCCGAGGGAGAGCAGGACGACCTCGGCGCCCGGCTGGAAGCGAAGCACCTCGGCGAAGGCCGACATCGCCGGGTTGACGGCGAACACCCCGCCGTCTACGAACGCGCGGCCGTCCACCGGGGACGGCTCGAAATAGGTGGGCGCGGCGGAGCTGGCGCGTGCGACCGCCGCGAGGGGGAAGTCCTGGTCGGAGCTCTCACGTGCCTTTGTCGTCTTGAAGAAGTACGGGCCCGGCTCCGCGGTGTCGTAGGCGGGCACGATCAGGTCTGGACTGGTGCGGCTGAGGAGCTTGTCGGAGAGAAAGCGCGCGAGCGTGCGGTCGAGCGCCGACGAGTCGTACTTCTCGTCGAGCAGCCCGTTCGCACTCCTGATCCGCTGGAAGACCGAGCGGGAGAAGATCTCGGGTCCCTCCTCCTCGTACAGGGTCACCACCCGGGAGGCGCTGAGCGGGTCGGGCGCGCATAGGGCGCAGGCGAGGATTGCCCCGGTCGAGGTCCCGGCGATCAGGTCGAACAGCTCGTGCACGCGGCGCCCCGCGCGTCGCTCCACCTCGGCCAGAACGAGCGCGGGGATGATGCCGCGGATCCCGCCGCCGTCGATCGAGAGGACGCGCATGGCGTCGAATGTAGTCGCTACAACTACTGCGGTGCGTGCCATGCAGATAGCGCTGCTTGCCGCGATCGCGGGGGTGACGGCGGGGTTTCAGCAGCCTCCGGCGGGCAGCGCCCCCGGGCGAGAGCAGCTCGACCCGAACCCCTGCATCGCCCCGGAGGCGGCGCAATTGCGCTGCCCCGACCTCGCGATGCGGCGCCCCTACGGCCTCTACACCGACCGCCTGACGAAGGTGGGGCACACGGTGCTCCGCGCGGGCAACGCGATCGACAGCATCGGTCCGGGCCCCGCCGAGCTGCACGGCGTGCGAATCGGCCCGCGGTTCATGCGCGCCTACCAGCGCATCTACGCCCGCAACGGCGGGCGGATCGACGTGAACACCGGGGCGCGGCTCGAGTTCAAGTTCGCGCACCAGCAGCGCTATTGGTGGAAGTTCTACAACGCGGCTCGCTTCGAGCTCTGGCGGGTGGACGGCCAGGGCCGGCGCACCCACAGGGTGCGCACCGGGCCGAAGGTGGCCTATTGCCTGCGCGACCTGACTCACACGAGGCCGCATGTTCAGCGATCGCCGCGCCGGCCGGTCTACCCGGCGTGCAACACGGACCCGGACCGCAAGCGGGTCAGCCTTGGGACCTCGCCGGGGTGGGCGGACGTCTACCCGCCCGCGTATCCGGAGCAGTGGATCGACGTGACCGGTCTGCGCGGATGCTTTGCGTATGTCCACATCGCGGATCCGGAGAACGGTGTCTACGAGGCGAACGAGGACAACAACGAGGCGCAGGTGATCGTGCGTCTGCCGTTTCGAGTGGGAGAGCGTCGCGGGGGCTGCCGGGGGCGCGATCTTGGCCGCGGCTTCGATCCACTCGGCTACGACTGACTCGGGGATGCGCGGACTGCTTTCGGCCGGCCGCGGGCGCTAGGGCGGCGGCGCGATGCGCGGCGGCGGCTGCTGCGGGCGGCTGGGGCCGCACGGGATGGGGATGCCAACGGCGTCGCGGCAGCCGGGCGGTTGTGACGGCGGCTGCTCGGTTGGCGGCTGCTCGGTCGGCGGTTGCTCCGGCGGTGGTTGCTGGGGCGGCGGCTGCTCGGGAGGCGGATCCGAGGTCGGGGGCGGCGTCGGCGTCGGGTCGTCCGCGGGAGACTCGGTTCCATCGTTGATGCGGCTGTCGCCGCGTCCGCTCCCGCCGCGGCGCCGGCCTGTGCCCCGGTCGGTGCTCTGGGGAGCCGCGTCCTCGCTCACCGGCGTGTTCGACCGTGTGGAGGGAGAGTCGCCCTCCTCCGCCGGATTCTCGCTTTTGGCGGCGGGCTTGTCAGGCTCCGGGGCGGCGGCCGGAGACCCCCCGGCCTCGCTCTTCTTCTCACGGTTCGGCCCCTTCGCCTTCTGCGGCTTCGGATTCGGCTTGTCCGGCTGGCCGGCCGGGGCGGCGGGCACCTCGTCGGCCACCGGTACCAGATCGTCCGCCGGTGGGTCGTCGCCGGTCGCCCCGGCGAAGACGACGACGACGAGCAGCAGCGCGAACAGCCCGATCAGGATCAGGTTGCGCCGGCGATGGCGAAATACCGAGGCGCGCGCGCCCTGGGCGGCCGCCGCGCCCGCCGCGTCGTGCGCGAGGGGCCGGGCTCGGCCCGGACCGGAGCGATG
>JBIOTN010000124.1:0-15935 GCA_044866005.1 Candidatus Rokuibacteriota bacterium
TTCAGCCCCTTCCGCAGCTCTGGCGATCTGCGGAAGGAGGCTGAAGGGGTCCCACTTCGCCCGGCCGGCTGCGGGGCAGCGCCGGCGCCACCCGCGGCGGCCGTTCAAAAGGCGAGGGTCTCCCGTACGGCCCGAAGGACGGCGTCGGCGTCGGGGATCCAGCCCCGCTCGCGCGCGAAGCCGGGATAGACGATGTCCGGCGCCGTGACGCGACGCACGGGGGCCTGGAGCTGGAGGAACGCGCTCTCCACGATCCGCGCCATCACCTCGGCGCCGACCCCGCACGTCCGCTGGGCCTCGTGGGCCACCACGGCGCGACCGGTCTTGCGCACGGAGGCGGCGATCGTCTCGGTGTCCATCGGGGACACCGACAGCAGGTCGATCACCTCGATCTCGGCGCCGTCCTCGACCTTCACCCGATCGGCCACCTCGAGGCACTTGTGCAGCATCGCCCCGTACGCGACGAGCGTCAGGGCACTCCCTTCCCGGGCCACGCGCGCCTTGCCGATCGGCCAGGTCTCCTCGGCGTCCGGGACCTCCTCGCGGACCGCGTGGTAGAGCGATTTGGGCTCGAAGAAGACGACCGGGTCGGGGTCCCGGATCGCGCTCACCAGGAGCGCCCGGGCGTTGCGTGGCGTGGACGGCACCACGATCTTGAGGCCGGGCGTGTGGGCGTAGTAGGCCTCTTCGCTCTCGGAGTGATGCTCGAGCGCGCGGATCCCGCCGCCGTAGGGCATGCGGATCACCATCTGGATGTGGTACCGGCCGCGCGTCCGGGCCCGATAGCGGGCAGCGTGGTTCTCCACCTGGTGAAAGGCCTGGAAGGCGAAGCCGGAGAACTGGATCTCGGGGATCGGCTTGAGGCCGTAGATCGCCATGCCGATCGCCATGCCCACGATCGCGCCCTCGGCGAGCGGCGTGTCGATCACCCGCTGCTCGCCGAACTTCTTGAGCAGCCCCTCCGTGACCCGGAAGACGCCCTCGTCGACCCCGACGTCCTCGCCGAGCACCATGACGTCGTCGTCGCGCTCCATCTCCTGGTGGAGGGCGAGATTGATCGCCTTCACCATCGTGAGCTTCCGGCTGTCGTTGGCCATCCCGAGCTCTCCTGGATGTCGCGCCACGCCCGTCGCGGCCTCAGCCGCCCGGGGCTTCCCCGACCTCGGCCAGCTGGCGCACCAGCTCCTCTCGCTGCTTCTCGAGGTGCGGCGACCGCTCTGCGTAGACGTGATCGAAGACGTCGAGCAGGTTCGGCCGCATCCGGGCCTCGGCCCGCTCGATGGCCGCGCGGATCTCGGCGTCGACCTCGGCTTCCATTTCGGCGTGACTCCGCTCGTCCACCACGCCCTTCGACTCCACGTAGCGGCGGAAGCGGGGCAGCGGCTCCTTCGCCTCCCACGCCTTCACCTCGTCTTCGTCCCGATACTTGGTCGGGTCGTCGGCGGTGGTGTGCATGGAGAGCCGATAGGTGACCGTCTCGACGAGCGTGGGCCCCCCGCCCTGTCGCGCGCGGTCCACGGCCGCCTTGGTCGCGGCGTAGACCGCGAGGAGGTCGTTGCCGTCCACCTGGACGCCCGGGAAGCCGTACGCCGTCGCCTTCTGCGCCAGCGTCCGGGCGCGGGTCTGCCGGGAGCGCGGGACCGAGATCGCCCACTGGTTGTTGAGGACCACGAAGACGAGCGGGACCTGGAACACGCCGGCGAAGTTCATCGCCTCCTGGCAGTCCCCGTGCGACGTCGCCCCGTCGCCCAGGTAGGCGAGCGTCACGCTGTCCTCGCCCTTGTACCGCGCGGCGTACGCGACCCCGACGGCGTGCGGGAGCTGGCTCGCGATGGGGATACAGAGGGGAAGGTCGCGGTGCCCGTCCGGCACGCGCATCCCTTCGGCGAAGCCGGCGTAGTAGAGGATGAGGTTGTCGAGCGGCCACCCCCGCCACATGTAGGCCGGCCACTCGCGGTAGTAGGGGACGAGCCAGTCGTTCGGGCGGAGCGTGTACACGCTGCCGAGCACGGCCGCCTCGTGTCCCCGGGTGGGGCCGAAGGTGCCGATCCGGCCCTGACGCTGGAGGCGGAGCATGCGCTCGTCGAACCGCCGGGCCAGGAGGAACGTCCGGTAGAGCCGTCGGAGGTCGTCGGGGGGAATCGCCGGCTCGAGCGCCGTGTCGAGGGTGCCGTCGGCGTCGAGGATGGAGATGTATTCGACGGGAGGGAGGTCGAGGCTCCGTCGCGGCATTCGGCCCCCTTTCGGATTGTCTCCTGAGGTCATTGTCCCATCATGACCGGCCGCGGGTCAACTTGCGAGGCTCCCGGACACCCCGGCGGGTCGGTAGTACGATCGTCCTTGATGATCTGGTACGGCTGGCTCGGCCTCGGCGTGCTCCTCCTGAGCCAGGCCCTCCTGCCCTGGCGACTCGAGCTGCACGCGCAGTGGTTCACCCCGATCATGTGGACCGGCTACATCCTGCTGGCGGATGCCCTGGTCCTCCGGTGGCGCCGCGCCTCGCTCATCCACGACCACCCGCGCGAAGCCGCCTTCATGGCCACCGTGTCGATCCCCCTGTGGGTGGTCTTCGAGCTCTACAATCTCCGCCTCCAGAACTGGGCGTACTTCGGGCTGCCCGAGCCGCCCTGGCTCGCGGCGATCGGCTACGCGTGGGCATTCGCGACGATCACGCCGGGACTCTTCGAGACGGCGGCGCTCCTCGAGGCGGTCGGGATCGGGCGCGTCGCGCGGCGACCCGCCGCCGCGCCCGCCGCGGCCGGCTTGCGTGCGGCCGTCGCGGTGGGCGCCGTGTTCCTCGTCGTCCCCCCGCTCCTGCCCGCGCCCCTGCGGCCCTGGACGTTCGGGTTCGTCTGGCTCGGCTTCCTGCTGCTCCTCGACCCGCTCAACTACCGCGCGGGACGACCCTCGCTCACCGCGGCGTGGGCCCGCGGCGACCGCGGGCTCGCGTACCGCTGGCTCCTCGCCGGGCTCGTCTGCGGCCTGCTGTGGGAATTCTGGAACTACTGGGCCATCGGGAAGTGGAAGTACGTGGGGGTCCCGGTGCTCCCCGACTGGAAGCTCTTCGAGATGCCGCTCGTGGGCTATCTCGGCTTCCCCCCCTTCGCACTGGAGGTGTTCGCGATGTATCATTTCGTCCGGCCTCTCTCCGGGATGGCCGAGGCGAACCCTTCACAGAGCTAGGCGGAGGACCAGACGACCGTGGCGACCAAGCGTGGCAAGCGCGGACGGGGGAAGACGACGGCGAAGGGGAGCGCGAAGGCGCGAAGCGCGCGCACGCCGGCACGCGGCGCCGAGCGGGGCAGGGGCGAGCGACGCACGGCGCGGGCGCCGGAGCGGCGCGGCGTGGAGCGGCGGACCACGCCGGACCGCCGCGCGGGCGCGGCCGGCCTCGGGGGCGGGCTCCTCCAGCGCGCCGAGGCGCTCAGCGATGCGATCCGGCGCAGCAAGCTGACCGCGCCGGACCCGTGGCGCTACACCACGAAGGCGCGCGCGTGGGGCCAGCGGGCCGACGAGCTGGTCACGCGCCTTCGCGCGAGCGGCGAGACCGCCACGCTCCGCCAGGCGGTCCAGGCGCTGAGCGCCGAGCTCGACGCCGACCGCGACTTCCAGGCAGCCCGGCGCCTGTTTTAACCTCGGGGGGGTGTCGAAACACCCCCCCGAGGCCCCTACCTCTTCGGGCCGGGTGGGTGGGCCGGCGGCGAAGCCGCCGCTCGGAGGTTTCGCCCGCGGCTGGCTCGGAGCGGATTAGTCAGCGGCGCCAGACCGGGGACTCGCGCGGGGCGTTCTCCTCCTCGACGGGTTCCTCGACGGGTTTCGGCGCCCGCAGCTCCGCCTTCCGCTCCTCGATCATCCGCCGGCGCCGCTGCAGGTAGCCGTTCCGGACGGAGCTGTACAGGTCCAGCACGCTCTCCTCCACGTCCTGGAAGAACTCGAGATTCAGGGAGCGCTCGTTCACCGTCCGCGTGGCCGTCTTCCCGAGGTTCACCGGCAGCGGGAGGAGCCAGCTCA
This sequence comes from Candidatus Rokuibacteriota bacterium, assembly GCA_044866005.1. Lineage (GTDB taxonomy): Bacteria > Methylomirabilota > Methylomirabilia > Rokubacteriales > DASRDR01 > JBIOTN01. The sequence goes on from JBIOTN010000124.1 coordinate 4,012, forward strand.
GGGGATCCATCGCGATGTCCGCCGCGTAGCCGATCCCGTCCCGGACCGTGAGCGGCGGCAGCACGGGCAGGATCAGGTAGGGACCGGGCCCGACGCCGTACACGCCGAGCGTCTGCCCGGTGTCCGCGTCGCTCGGCGGGAGGCCGGTCGCCCCCGCGAAGTCGAAGAGGCCGGCCAGGCCGATGGTCGAGTTGAGCAGGAAGCGGGCCAGCTCCCCCGCGGCCCCCCGGTGGTTGAGCTGGAGCACGTGGTTCACGAAGCGCCGCGGCATGCCGAGGTTGTCGAAGGCCTTGGCCAGATGCGTCTGGACGGGGTCGGGCAGGAGCCGGTCCCACCACGTCGCGGCCGGCTTGAGCACGTAACGGTCCACGACCTCGTAGTTGAACTTGAACATCCGCTCGTTGAACGGCTCCCAGGGGTCGTAATCCTCGATCCCCTCGAGCTCGGCCTCCTCGTCCTCCTCTGCGGGGGCGGGTGGGGCGCCGGGGGTCCCGGCCTGGGCCGTCGCGGTCAGGGGCGGCACGGCGGGCGCCGGCGCCCCGGCGCCGCCCGCGGGCGCGGGGGCGAGGCCCGGACCGATCCGGCCCGCCGGCACGGGCGGCGCGCCGGCCGCGACGCCGCGGTCGAAGGCGTCCTTCACTTCCGCCCGCGCGTCGCTCGCGCGGAAGACCGTGAGCCCTCCGACCGCGATCAGCACTGCGAGGATCGCTACCCACGCTCGGCCGAAGCGGCGTGCCACTGTGCGCCTCCTCACTCGTGGTCGAGCCCGCGCGACCCCGGCCTGAGCGTCCGGGAACGGGACGTCCGCGGCTCTGTCCGGAATTGTGCTCGGGGCCCCGGCGGCCGGCGGCGCGGAGGTCACCACCACTGGGTACCCTTGACCTTGAACAGGTAGTGATCCCAGTTGCCCGCGACCCCGCAGTAGCCGAAGAGGGCGAGCGAGAGCAGGACCGTGACCGGAAGCGGCCACAGCGGATACGCCATCAGCACGAGGAGGACGAGGCCCTTGCCGTAGAGCCCCTTCCGGAAGTACCAGAGCGGCCCCAGGACGAACGCGGGCCAGCTCCACGTCGGCGCGAACCGGCCGCCGCGCGCCGCGAAGAGCCCGAAGCCCGGCTCGGCGTCCCCACCGTCTCGCCCGGGAGCGCCGAGCAGCTCGACCGGGAGGAGGATGACGGCGGCAGGCGGCGCGCCGGCCGCGTAGAGCTCGCGGAGGAGCGCGGCGGCCTCCGGCTCCGAGAGCGGAAGGCGGCCCACGAAGCCCACGGCTTCGAGCGTGTCCGGGAGCGCGCCCGGATCCTCGGCGGGAAAGCGCCCGGCGAGCCGCCGCGCGACCTCCCGCCGCACGCCCGCGTCGGCGATCGGCCGGACGCGCAGCTCGTGCAGCCGCGACCCGCCCGCGGCCGCCGTCACCCCGCGCCCGCTCACCGGGGACCCCTCATGGCAGGCCTCGGCCGGCGTGGGGCAGAGGACGGGCGAGGCCCCCAGAGGCCGGGACGGCCGCGAGGCCGCAGGCCCAGCGCGTCCCGGCCGTGATGCAGGACGCCGGGAGGCGACGGGGATGGGGCGGGGCCGCTCACAGGACGAGCTCGGCCATGAGCCGGACGGCGTCGGGCTGGCTGGTGGCGCAGATCAGCGTCGTCACGCCCGCCGCGCGCCAGGCCGGCAGCCGCTCGCGGATCCGCTCGCGCGGGCCGCAGAGGGCGACCTCGTCCACGAGGGCGTCGGGCACGGCCGCGATCGCCTCCTCCCGCCGCCCGCCCAGGTAGAGGTCCTGGATCCGCGCGGCGGCCGACTCGTACCCGTACCGGCAGGCGAGATCGTAGTAGAAGTTCCGGCCCCGCGCGCCCATCCCGCCCACGTAGAGCGCGATGCGCGGCTTCACCCGCGCCCGGCAGGCGGCGACGTCGCTGCCGAGGACGACGGGGACGGTGGGGGCGACGTCGAAGGGCTGGGGGCGCCGGCGCTCCGCCGCGCGCGCGAACCCGTCCGCCAGCGCGGGCCGGTAGAGGTCCGCGCGCTCCGGCGAGAAGAAGACCGGCAGCCAGCCGTCGGCGATCTCGGCCGCCAGCGCGATGTTCTTCGGGCCGATCGCGGCGAGGTAGATCGGCAGGTCCGGCCGCCCGTGGAGGATGCTCTTGAGGGGCTTGCCGAGGCCCGTGGCGCCCGGCCCCGTGTACGGGACCTGGTAGTGCTCGCCCGCGTGGACGAGCGGCTTTTCGCGGGCGAGGATGGCCCGGACGATCAGGACGTACTCGCGCATCTTCCCGAGCGGCCGGCCGAACGGTTGCCCGTGCCAGCCCTCCACCACCTGGGGGCCCGACACGCCGAGCCCGAGGAGGAGCCGCCGCCCGGACAGGGCGTCCAGGGTCATCGCGGTCATCGCGGTCATGGCCGGCGTCCGGGCGGCGATCTGCATGATCGCGGTCCCGAGGTGGATCCGGAACGTGACCGCGCCGAGCCACGCCAGCGGCGTCACCGCGTCCGAGCCGTAGGCCTCGGCGGTCCAGACCGAGTGGTAGCCGAGGCGGTCGGCGTCCTGGACGAGCTGGACGTCCGGGCAGACGGTCGGTCCCGAGTAGCCGAGGTTCAGGCCGAGCCGCATCGTCGGCGCCGGGAGCCCCCGGCCTCAGGCCGGCCGGAGCCGGAGGAGGCGCCGGGCATTGCCCTCGTAGATCTTCGCCCGGTCCTCCGGCGTGACCCGCATCCGCTCCATCGCGGCGATCGTCTCGCGGATGAACCCCGGCCCGCGCTCCGGATCGAAGGGCATGTCGGTCCCGAACAGCACGCGATCGGCACCGAAGAAGGCCAGCCCGCACTCCAACGCGTGCGAGGCGCCGAAGAGCGCGGTGTCGGCGTGGAACATCCGGAAATAGTCGACCGGCCGCCGCTTGAGGCGCCGGAGGGCGGCCCCGTCTTCGGGATCGTCCGTGCGCGTGCCGAGCTGATCGAGCCCGTGGCTGGCCCGGCCCTCGAAGTGGGGGAGCATGGCGCCCATGTGGTGCGTGATGATCACGAGCTCGGGGAACCGGTCGAAGAGGCCGGTGAAGACGAGCCGGCCCATGGCGATCGTCGTCTCGTAGGGCCAGCCGAACGCCCACCACAGATCGTACTTCGAGCGCGGCTCGCCCGCATAGTCGGGGAAGCTCGCCGGCCGCGCCGGATGGATCCAGATGGGGAGGTCGAGCTCCGCCATCCGCTCGAAGATGGGCTGAAATTCCGGCAGGTCGAGCGGGCGGCCGTTGACGTTGGAGAAGATCTGGATCCCGGTCGCGCCGAGCGCGCCGAGGGCCCGGTCGATCTCCTGGCAGGCCGCGTCGGGGTCGCTCATCGGCAGCGACGCGACGAAGGCCGGGAAGCGGTCGGGGTGGCGCGTGACGAGCTCGGCCATCCCGTCGTTCGCGAGCCGCGCCAGCTCCATCGCCACGCCCGGGGAGCCGAGCGCCTCGATGGGCGGCGAGGCCAGCGTGAGCACCTGCACGTAGTCGTCGTAGCGGTCCATGACGCGGAAGCGCTCGTCCAGGTCGACGAGGACCGGGATCGCGCGCACGCGCTTCTGCATGTAGAGGCCGCCGGGCACGACTTCGAGCATGCGTTCGTAGAACCGCGGGGGGAAGATGTGCGGGAAGACGTCGATCTTCATGCCGCGCCCGATTCTAGCGGCTCCCGGCGCGGAGTCAAGGCACGGGCCCAAGGGGCGGCGGCGCCGGGCCCACCGCGCGCGCGCACACCGCGCCGCGCCCCTTGACGGCGCCCCGCCCTCGACCGATCCTGGGGCGGACCACTCCCGATGGTTCACCGGAGGCCTCCATCATGGCGAGCGACGACCTGGCGCTCTCGTCGGCCACCGAGCTGGCCGCGGGCTATCGCGCGCGCAAGCTCTCGCCGGTCGAGGTGGTGGACGCCGTCCTCCAGCGGATCGAGCGCGTCAACCCGCGCCTGAACGCCTTCTGCCTCGTGACCGCCGACGGCGCGCGGCGCGAGGCCAAGCTGGCCGAGGCGACGCTCGCGCACGGCGAGCGCCTCTCCCCGCTCTTCGGGATCCCGCTCTCGGTCAAGGACATGGTCCTCACCAAAGGGGTGCGCACGACCTTCGGCTCGGCGATCTACGCGGATCACGTGCCGACCGAGGACGCCCCGATGGTCGAGAGCCTGCGGCGGGCGGGGGTCATCCTGACGGGAAAGACCACGACGCCGGAGTTCGGTTACAAGGGCGCGACGGACAGCCCGCTCCTCGGCGTCTCGCGCAACCCGTGGCGCCTGGACCGCACGCCGGGCGGCTCGAGCGGCGGCGCCGCCGCGGCGGCGGCGGCCGGCCTGGGCCCGCTCCACACCGGCGGCGACGGCGGCGGCTCCATCCGCATCCCGGGGAGCTTCTGCGGCGTCTTCGGCCTGAAGCCGAGCTACGGGCTCGTCCCCGCGTACCCCGCGTCCGCCGTCGGCACGCTCGCCCACCTCGGCCCGATCACGTGGAGCGTCCGGGACGCCGCCCTCATGCTCCAGGCGATGGCCCGCGCGGATCACCGCGACCCGACGTGTCTGCCGGGGCCGTTCCCCGACTACCTGGCCGCGTGCGACGCGGGCGTGAAGGGTCTCCGCATCGCCTGGTCGCCGACGCTCGGCTACGCGACGCTCCACCCGGACGTGGCCCGCCTCACCGCGGCCGCGGCGCGGCGGTTCGGCGACCTCGGCTGCGACGTCGAGCAGGTGGACCGGGTCTGCGACGACCCCTACGCCGCCTGGGCCGTGCTCTTCAACGTCGGCCTCGCGGGCCGGCTCGCGCCCTACCTCGCCGAGCACCGCGAGCGGATGAGCCCGACGCTCGTCCCCATCCTGGAGGCGGCGCAGGCGCTCGGCGCCCTGGACGTGGCGAGGGCGAACGCCGAGCGCGCGGCGTTCTACGAAACGATGCGCCGGTTCTTTCAGGTCTACGACCTCCTGCTGACGCCGGCGCTGCCGGTGCCCGCCTTCGCCGCCGGTCGCGACGCGCCCGACGGCGCGCCGACCATCCTCTCCTGGGGCGCGTTCACCTACCCCTTCAACCTGACGGGGCAGCCGGCCGCGACGCTCCCCTGCGGCTTCACGACGGAGGGGCTCCCTGTGGGCCTGCAGATCGTCGGCCGCCGCCTGGCGGACCCCATGGTCCTCGCCGCCGCCGCCGCCTTCGAGGCGATCCAGCCCTGGTCGAAGACCCGGCCGCCGCTCGACTGACCCGGCCCACCGAGTTCCGGCGGCTGGCGCTCTTCTTCGCCGCCGTCTACTTCGTCCAGGGCTTCGCCGAGCCGAAGGCGGGCATCGCCGCGCAGCCGATCTTCTTCCTCCTGAAAGACGAGATGAAGCTCAGCGCGGCGCAGACGGCGACCTTCCTCGCCCTGGTGGGCCTTGCCTGGAACATCAAGCCGCTCTACGGGCTCATCTCCGACCTGATCCCGCTGGCCGGCTCGCGCCGGCGCTCCTACCTCCTCGTCACCACGGCGATGGCGGCGGGCGGCTGGCTGGTGCTCGGGCTCCTGCCCGGCTACCCCTACGGCCCGACGCTCCTCCTGCTGGCCCTCACCGGGCTCGGCCTGGCCTTCACGGACGTCCTGTGCGACGCCGTGATGGTGGAGGAGGGCAAGCCGCGAGGGCTCACGGGCCGGTTCCAGTCGATCCAGTGGTCGGCCATCAACGCCGCCGCCGTGGTCGCGGGAATGAGCGGCGGCTATCTCTCGGCCTACGTGTCCTACGCGCACACGTTCCTGCTCGTGTCGGCGTTCCCGGCGCTCTCGTTCGCCGCCTCCGCGTACGCGGTGCACGAGCCGCGGACCCGGTTCGATCGGGCGACGGTGGCCGCGACGCTCCAGGCCCTGCGCGCCGGGATCCGATCGGGGCCGCTCTGGCGGGCGGCCGCCTTCATCTTCCTCTGGAACTTCAGCCCGTCCTTCGGCACGCCGCTCGAGTTCTACATGGTGGACGTGCTCGGCATCTCCAAGGTGCAGCTCGGCGTCCTGGCGACGCTGGGAAGCGCGGCCGCCGTCCTCGGCGCGATACTCTTCGGGCGCTACTTCCGCGCGTACCCGCTCCGACCGCTCCTCAACGGCGCGGTCGCGATCGGGGTGGCCGGGACGCTCGCGTACTACGGCCTGGTCGGCTGGTGGTCGGCCGTGGCCCTGAGCGTGACGGTGAGCTTCGTGACCATGATCGCCTTGCTGGCCACCCTGGACCTCGCGGCCCGGGCCGTGCCCAGCCACGCCGAGGGGACGTTCTTCGCCGCGCTCATGTCGGTCAACAACATCGGCACGACCGGGTCGGTCTGGCTCGGCGGGCAGCTCTACGAGGCGGTCGGGCTCAACGGGCTGATCGGCATCAGCGCGGCCGCGACGGCCGCCTGCTGGCTCCTCGTCCCGTGGGTGCGGGTGGAGGCCCCCGCCGCGGCGGCGCCGCGGCCTGCTCGACGGTAAGGCGCGTCCTCGCCCGGCTAGTCCGGGGTCACCTCGCCGCGACGGACCAGGTACGGCGCGAAGGCCGCCGGGGCCACCTCGATCCCGAGCCCGGGCCCCTGCGGGACCTCGACCATCCCATCGGGGCCGACGGCCGGCGCGCCCCACAGCTCGCGCAGCGGATTCGGCGACTGATCGTACTCGAACCAGGGGTAGGGCATCGACGTGTGGCTCCGATACCCGGGCAGCACCGCGCAGAGCTGGAGGCTCGCGTAGAGGTTCACCGCGGTCCCCCACACGTGCGGGACGACGGGCACCTCCCAGGCCGCCGCGAGGGCAGCGATCCGCGCCACCTCGGTGAAGCCGCCGGCGATCGCCAGGTCGGGTTGCGCCGCGTCGAGCGCCGCGCGCTCGAAGAACGTCCGGAAGGCGCGGATCCCGCCGAGGGCTTCCCCGCCGACCACCGCGAGCCCGAGCGCGCCGGCGACGTGGGCGTAACCATCGACGTCGTCGGGGGCGACGGGCTCCTCCAGCCAGGCGAAGCCTTCGGCCTCGAGCCGCCGCCCCGCCTCGATCGCGGGCCGGGGCGTGTAGCCCTGGTTGGCGTCGGCGAGCAGGATCACGTCATGCCCGACCACGCGGCGGACGGCCGCGGCGGCGCGGCCGTCGGCGTCGGGGTCCACGCCGACCTTCATCTTCATGGCCCGGAAGCCCGGGGCGACGATGCGCTCCGCCTCCCGCCGGTAGGCCCGGTAGGGATCGCGGCCGGGCTTGAGGTAAGGGCCGCTCGCGTACGCCGGGACGCGCGTGCGGATGGGCCCGCCGAGGAGCCGGGCGATGGGCTGGCCGAGGGCTCGCCCGCGCAGGTCCCACAGCGCCATGTCCACGGCCGAGAGCGCCATGAGCCCGGGACCCTGCCGCTCGTAGCCGAGGCCCGCGTGCATGGCGCTCCAGAGGCGCTGGTACTCGAACGGGTCCTGGCCGAGCACCGCCGGGGCGAGCGCGGTCTCGATGAGGGTCCACGCCGCGACGGGCGAATGCCAGGTCTCGCCCCACCCCACGAGCCCCTCGTCGCTCCGCACCTCGACGAGGAGCGCGCTCCGACGATCGAAGAAGACCCTGGCGTTCCCCTGAGGCTCGGGCAGCCGACACTCGAGCAGGTGGAGTCCGATGCCCGCGATTTTCACGCGACCATGGTTCACCGCGCGCGACACGGTGTCAACCCCGGCGCGGTAAAATGCGCCCGGCCCCATGCACCCCCCGACGCCGCCGTCCGCGCCGCGGCTCGCGCTGTCCGTCCTGCCCGGGACGCTCGCGGTGTGCCGGCTCGATGCGGCCCTCCCCCTGCCGGACTGGGCGATGCAGGGCGGGGCGTTCGTCTCCATCACCCGGAGTCCGGACGAGCTGTCGGTCGTCTGTGCCGAGGCGCGCGTCCCGGACGGGATCCCGCGCGAGGGCGGCTGGCGCTGCCTGAAGGTCGCCGGTCCGCTCGCGTTTTCGCTGACCGGGGTCCTGGCCGCGCTGACCGCGCCGCTGGCCGCCGCGCGGATCAGCGTCTTCGCGACCTCGACGTACGACACGGACTACCTGATGGTCAAGGCGGGGGACCTCGACGCCGCCGTCGCCGCATTGAAGCGGGCAGGCCACGCCGTCTCGGTATTATGATGAGAGCGATGTCGGGTCCCGCGCCCCGCGTCTTCCTCCTCTCCCCCGCCGATTGCGCGAGCGAGCGCGCGCGCCTGGTCATGTCGTCGCGCGCCAGCTTCCCGCTCGCCGTACGGCTCCGCGACGGCGCGCCGCTGGGCGAGGTCATGAGCTTCATCAGCGGGCTCTACTTCCGGGGCAAGCTCGCCTACGCGCGCGCCTTCGCGCGGCCGCCGGCGGGCGTGCTCGTGATCACGCCGAACGCCGGGCTCCGCCACGCGGACGAGCCGATCACGCTCGCCGACCTGCGCCGCTTCGCGCGCGGCGAGGTGCGCGCCGACCGCCCCGGCTACCGGCGCCCGCTCGTCGCGGACGCGGAGGCGCTGGCCGCGGCGCTCCGGCCGCCGGGCCAGGTGGTGCTGCTCGGCAGCATCGCGACCGAGAAGTACGTGAGCCCGCTCCTGCCCGTCTTCGGCGAGCGGCTCGTCTTCCCGCCCGCGTTCGTGGGCCTCGGCGACATGAGCCGCGGCTCGATCCTGTTGCGCGCCGCCCGTGCGGGCGTCGAGCTCGACTACGCGCCGCTCGCCGGCGCCGTCCGCCACCGGCCCCGCCGCTGACCGTGGCGCGGCCGCGACCGGAGACCATCCCTCCCGACGCGGACACGACCGTCGTCCGGAGCGAGGGGCGCGACACCACGCTCACGCACCTCCGGAAGCCGTTCTGGCCGGCGCTCGGGCTGACCAAGGGTGACCTCCTCCGCTACTACCTCGAGGTCGCCCCGGTCCTGCTCCCGCACCTGCGGGATCGCGCCATGGTGATGAAGCGCTATCCCGACGGCGCCGCCGGCCCGTTCTTCTTCATGAAGCGGACGCCGGCGCCCCGGCCGCCGTGGCTCGAGACATGCCGGATCGAGCACGGCTCGGGCAACGTCATCGACTTCCCGATGGTGCAGGACCGCCTCTCGCTCCTCTGGATCATCAACCTCGGCTGCATCGACCTGAATCCCTGGTACGCGCGCTGCGACGACACGGACCGACCGGACTTCCTCCACTTCGACCTCGACCCGACGCCGGGCGCCTCGCTGGCGCAGATGGTGGAGGTGGCGCACCGGGTCCGCGAGGCCCTGGCCGAGCTGGGCACGACGCCGTACGTGAAGACGACCGGCTCCCGTGGCCTCCACGTCTACCTGGCAATCGCGCGGGGGCCGACCCAGAAGCAGGTCTGGGCCCTGGCGAAGGCGCTCGCCCTGGAGCTCGCGCGCCGGCATCCCGACCTCGTCACCGCCGAGTACCGGGTCGCGCGGCGTCCGCCCCGGCACGTGGTGGTCGACTACAACCAGAACGCCTGGGGCCGCACGCTCGCCTCGGTGTACTCGGTCCGGCCGACGCCGCGGGCGACGGTCTCGGCGCCGGTCACCTGGGAGGAGCTCGGCGACGGGCTGCGGATGGACGATTACCGGATCGGCACGATGCCCGCGCGCATCCGGGAGCGCGGCGACCTCTGGAAGCCGCTCCTCGGCCCCCGCCGATACGACATCGGGCCGCTGCTCGCGCCGGCGGAGCGCTGGCTCAAGCGCGGCCCCACGATCGCCACCGCCGCCCCCGGCCCCGCGACGCGCGGGAAGCGCGCCGCCGGGCGGACGGCCAAGCGTCCGGCGTAGGCGCCCGTGGGACTCCGCAGTCGGCTCTTCCTGCTCCTCCTGATCCCGGTGATGACCGTCATCGGCGGCTACGGCCTGCTGCGCGTGCAGGTGGAAGAGCGCGAGCTCGTCGACGAGGAGCAGCGCCGGATCGCCGTGACCGCCACCGCGCTCCAGGTGGCCGTGGAAAACGCGCTGCGCGACCGCCAGACCGCGGACATCGAGCGGCTCCTCCGCGAGGTGGTGGTTTTCCAGGAGGAGATCGACCGGATCCGCATCTTCGATGCTCGACTCAAGCTGCTGCTCGTCTCGAACCCGCTCGACATCGGCGAGGACGTGCCGACCGAGGGCCTCCGCGAGGCGATGAAAGCGCGGCAGCCCGTGGTCTTCTTCCAGCGGCGGAAGGGACAGCGCGCCCTCTTCAGCCTGGTCCCGCTGCGCGATCGCGGGGGCGCCGTCCGCGGGGCCATGGAGATCGTCCGCCTCGCCGGGACGATCGACGCGAAGGTCCGGGCGGCGCGGCTCGAAGTGGTTCAGCGCATCGCCATGCTGACCGTCGCCCTCGGGGCGCTCATGTGGATCGGCATGCGCCAGAGCGTTCTCCGGCCCATCCGCCGCCTGATGACCGGGGTGCAGGCGCTCGCCGCCGGCCGTCCCGCGCCGATTCCCGCGCGGGGGCGCGACGAATTCGCTCGCCTCGCCCGCGCCTTCAACGACATGGCGGCGCGCCTGGCGGAGGCCCACCGGCGGCTGGTGGCCGAGACCGAAGCCCGCCTCGACCTCGCCCGGCAGGTCCGGCAAGCCGAGCAGCTCGTGGTGGCGGGCCGCATCGCGTCGGAGGTCGCGCACGAGATCGGCACGCCGCTCAACATCATCTCGGGCCGCGCCGAGTACCTCCTCGGGGAGCTGGGCAGCGGGAGCGCCGCGGCGACCCACCTCCGGACGATCGTCGTCCAGATCGATCGGATCAGCGGCATCATCGCCTCGCTCCTCGACGTCGTCCGGCCGCGCAAGCCGGACATCCGGCCCGTCCCCGTGGGGCCGCTCCTCACGAGCGTCGTGGAGCTGCTCGAACCGACGGCCCGGGCCAAGGGGCTCGTCCTGACGACGGATTTCTCGCCCCAGGCGCACGTCATGGCGGACGCGAACCAGCTCCAGCAGGTCGTCATCAACCTGCTGATGAACGCCATCGAGGCGACACCCGCCGGCGGCCGGATCGCGCTCGCGGCGCGCCCGGACGCCCGTCCCGGCGCCACCCCCCGGGTGGAGATTCAGGTCACCGACTCGGGCGTCGGAATCAGCGCCGAGCACCTCCCCCGGGTGTTCGACCCCTTCTTCACGACGAAGCCGCCGGGACAGGGCACCGGCCTCGGCCTGGCCATCTGCCGCGACATCGTCCGAGAGCACGGCGGGGCGATCGACGTGGACAGCCGGGTGGGCGGGGGCACTACCGTGCGCGCCTGGTGGCCGGCCGCGTCGCCGGGAGACCCATGAGTCGCCCCGGGCCACCCACGCCGGGATATCCGTCGCGCAGGGCAGGCCCATGAGCGCGCGCGTCCTCGTCGTCGACAACGACGCCGAGCAGGTGGACCTGCTGGTCGCGGTGCTCCGGCGGGACGGGTACGAGGTGAGCGGCGCGACCGACGCGGCCGCCGCGCTGGCCGCGCTCGAGGAAGCGGAGCCCGCCGTCGTCCTCACGGACCTCCGCATGGAGGGCATGGACGGGCTCGCCCTGCTGCGTGAAGTCCGCGCGCGCGCGCCGGCGGCGCGCGTGATCCTCATGACGGCGTTCGGCAGCCTGGAGACCGCGATCGCCGCGATCCGGCAGGGCGCCTTCGACTACCTCACCAAGCCGTTCAAGCTCGACGAGGTGACCCTGGCCGTCCAGCGGGCCCTCGACGACCGTGCGCTCCGCGAAGAGAACCAGCGGCTCCGCGGCGAGGTCGCCCGGCGCTACGGCTGGGACCGCCTGGTCGGCGCCTCGCGCGCGATGCAGGCCGCGCTCGACGTGCTGCGCGCCGTGGCGACGAGCGATGCGAGCGTCCTGATCCTCGGCGAGTCCGGCACCGGCAAGGAGCTCGCGGCGCGTGCCCTCCACCACGCCAGCCCGCGCAGCCGGGGACCCTTCATCCCCGTCAACTGCGCCGCCATCCCGGAGCCGCTCCTCGAGGCCGAGCTGTTCGGCCACGAGAAGGGCGCCTTCTCCGGAGCCGACCGCCGCC
>JBIOTN010000125.1:0-12178 GCA_044866005.1 Candidatus Rokuibacteriota bacterium
GCCATCAGCTCTCCGTCTACGCGATCGGCCCGGCCGGCGAGCGCCTCGTGCGCTTCGCGGCGATTCACGGCGACTACGGTCACGTCGCCTCGAAAAACGGATGCGGCGCCGTCATGGGCAAGAAGAAGCTCAAGGCCCTCGCCATCGTGAAGGGCACGCGCGCGCTCCGGGTCGCCGACTACCGCGGCGTGATCCAGGCCGCCGACGACATCGCTCACGATCTCCGGACCGATCCCTCGGCGAAGTCGCTGTACGAGTACGGCACCCTGCCGGGCGTCGTCAACCTCGCCAAGCTCGGCGTGCTGCCGATCAAGAACTACACGACCAACGTGCCGTACGACGACACGTCCACCTGGGAGGCCCCCAAGCTGCGCGAGGGCTTCGACCACCGCGGCCACCAGTGCAACGCCTGCGGCATGCACCACTGTCACATGCAGGTGATCCGGGGCGGCCCCTTCAAGGGCGCCATCGTGGACGAGCCCGAGTACGAGGGCTGGTCCGGCTGCGGCTGGCAGATCGGGGCCACCGACCAGGAGGGGGTGTCCTGGCTCAACACCGAGGTCGACCGGGCCTGCGTGGACGTCAACGAGTTCGGCTGGGTCTGCGGCTGGGTCATGGAGTGCCAGGAGAAGGGGTACATCACCGAGTCGCAGCTCGGCTTCCGCCTCGGCTGGGGGGATGCCGAGGGCGCCAACCGGCTCCTCCAGATGATCAGCCGGCGCGACGGCCTCGGCGACCTCCTGGCCGAGGGCGTCAAGATCGCCGCCGAGCGCCTCGGCGGGCCGGCGGCGGACTGCGCGATCTACACGGCCAAGGGCGCGTCGCCGCGCGGCCACGATCACCGGGCGCGGTGGGACGAGCTGCTCGACACCTGCACGGGCTCGACCGGCACGCTGGAGACGGGACCGCCGGTCTTCCCGGCCGAGCTGGGCCTCCCCGCGCGCATCAACCCCTTCGATCCCGAGGCGGTCGCCCGCCAGACGGCGGCCCTCAACGGGCGCCGGCACTTCGAGGACTCGCTCGGCGCGTGCATCTTCACGACGCGGACGCTCTTCGAGAACCTCTGCCGGGCGCTGTCGGCGGCCACGGGCTGGGAGTTCACGCGGGACGAGGCGGTGCGATTCGGCCGCCGGGTGGGCGCGATGTTCCGGGCCTTCAACCTCCGCTGCGGCATCGGGCCGGAGCTCGAGCGGCCCTCCAGGCGATACGGCTCCACGCCGGTGGACGGCCCCGCCAAGGGACAGTCGATCGAGAAGCACTGGGACCACATGCTGGACGTCTGGTACGCCGGGATGGGCTACGACCGCGCGACTGGCCGCCCGACGCCGGAGACGCTCGCGGCGCTCGACCTCGAGTGGCTGATCCCCGCCGTCTGGGGCAAGGACACCGCCCCGCGGCGATGACGGACAGGGGGCGTGGCCCCTCCGAAGTCATGCGCGTGCACGTCGAGGCGCTGTCCTGGGTCAACAAGTTCGTGGGCGGGCCGGGCACGGGCCAGGTCGTGCTGACCGAAGAAGTCCCGCCGGCCGCCACCGTGCGCGCGGTGCTCCGCCAGGTGACCGACCGCTACGCCGAGCTCGGCCACGCCCTGTGGGACTCCGGCAGCCGGCGCGAGATCGGCGACAACATCGAGGTCATGGTCAACAACGCCGTCCTCGGCGTGAGCCACGACCTCGACAGCCCCCTCCTGGAGGACGACCGCATCACCCTCCTCGGCCAGTACATGGGAGGATGCACTCCGGGCGGCGGCTCTGCCGCCGCAACCGAGCGGGGGGGCATCGGGGGGGTCTTCCGAGACCCCCCCGAAGAAGCGAACATCGCGCGCGTTGCGGTGATGCGGACGCGAATCGCCCGGTCGTCACCGACAGCGCCGTAAATCGGGAAGCCTCGGGACGCTCTTCCGAGCCTAGCCTTCCAGTGCCCGATCCGCTGGAGTCCTCGGGCGCGCCGCCGGGGTCCACGCCGGCCCGGCCCCGCCACTGGCTCTTCTGGGACGGCGGCTGAGGGCTCTGACGGCGGGCGGTCGCTTGGGTCAAGCGACGAGACCGGGACGACGTCTTCGAGGCGGTCCCCTACCAGGCGGCGCCGCGCCCCCCCATGACGGACAGCCTGGCCGCGCGCTGCGCGCGCGCCGTGCACGTGCTGGGGGCGGACGGGACCCTCCTGGCGGGCGGGCGGGCCTCGCTCTTCGTGCTGGGACGGATCGGCTGGCCGCGGCTCGCGCGCGGGCTGGCGCGCCCGCCGCTGGTCTGGCTCGTGGAGGCCGGTTACCGGCTCGTCGCCCGGAACCGCGGGTTCTTCGGCCGGTTCCTCTTCCGCCGCTGACCGGCCGGTCGGCGCTACGCCGACTCGGCGGCCTGGCCGGGCTCGCGCGCAGGCAGGAAGACGGTGAAGGTCGTGCCCTTCCCGAGGCGGGTCTCGTACCGGATGTGGCCGCTGTGGGCCTCCACGATGCGCTGGCAGATCGAGAGCCCGAGCCCCGTCCCTTCGGGCTTGGTCGTGAAGAACGGGCGAAAGAGCCGGGCCTCGACCTCGGGCGTGAGCCCCGGCCCCTGGTCTTCGACCTCGATCTCCCCCCCATCCGAGACGGCTCGTGTGGTGACCTGGACCGTTCCGCCCCCCGGCATCGCCTCGGCGGCGTTGTTGAGGAGGTTCAGCACGATCTGCTGGATCTGCCCCGGATCGAGGTTCAGGCCGGGGACGGGCTCGAGCGCGGCCCGCACGTCCAGGCGCCCGCGCCGGGTGGCGCGGAAGAGCCCGACCGCCACGCCGACCACCTCGCTGAGGTCCGCCTCGACCTGGCCGCCGGACTCGCGCATGGCGAACCGCCGCAGGTCGTCGACCAGCCGATTGATCCGGGTCACGCCGTCCTGCGCCGCCTTCTCGTACTCCAGGAGCTCTTCCGAGAGCGCGCTGAGCTCGGTCGGGACCCTGAGAGCGTGCTCCAGGCGCTGGCGGACCAGGAAGAGGTTGTTCGTGATGTAGGTCAGGGGGGTCCGGATCTCGTGGGCAACGCCCGACACCAGCGTGCCGAGCGTGGAGAGCTTCTCGCTCATGGCCACCTGCTGGCGCGCCGCCTCGAGATCCTGCTCCGCCTTCCGGCGCTCCAGCGCGTTGGCGACGACGGTGAGGATCTTCTCCGGCGTCATGTCGGCCGGCTTCTCGAGGAAGGCATAGGCGCCGGCCTCGCGGGCGGCGAACCCCTTCGACCCCGACCCGTAGCCCGTGATGACGATCGCCAGGAGCGCCGGCCGGCGGGCCTTCAGCTCCTTGAGGAGCACGAGGCCGTCCATGTCGGGCAGCACCAGGTCCACGAAGGCGAGGTCCCAGTCCGCTTCGTCCACGAGCTCGAGGGCGTCGGTGGCCGTGCCGGCCGTCCGGACGGTGAAGCCCTCGTGCTGGAGCACCAGCCGGAACGAATCGGCGATGAACGGGTCGTCGTCGATGACGAGGATGTATCCGGGCATGGCTCCTTCCAACCGGCGGGCGTCGACACCGGGGCCCGCCGACACCTCCCCTACTTTAATGAAGGCCGGCCGGATTGCCTAGCGACCTCGACAGGGGGTCGAGCCCTCCCGTCCCGGCCACCTCCGGGGCGTGGCGCGGGAACGCCGGCGCCGGGCTGGCGACCCTCCCGGACCGCCGCCGCGCGCTCACCCGCCCTCCGGCGCGCACGTGAGCTCGCTCAGCGAGCCGATGACGACGTCGGCGTGGGCGCGGAGGTCGGGTTCCGGGGTGATGCCCGTGACGACGCCGATGGCGAGGGCGACACCCGCCTCTCGGGCCATCAGCATGTCGGCCACGCCGTCGCCGACCACGACCGCCTCGCCCGGAGCGACCCGGAGCCGCTCGCAGAGCTGGAGCACCATCTCGGGGTGCGGCTTCGTCAGGCTGACCGCGTCGGCCCCGACGATCGTGTCGAACAGGCCGGCGACGCCGAGGGCCTCGAGCCCACGGCGGGCCTGCGTCGTCGTGTCCGTCGTCGCGACGGCCAGCCGCGCCCCGGCGGCGCGCAGCCGCGCGAGGGTCGGTCCGAGGTCGGGCAAGGCTCGCGCATCGCGCACCGGGTCCACCGCCTCGTCCGCCCGGCGATAGGCCCGGCGCACGGCGGCCATCGCGTCCTCCCACGGCAGGCCGGCCCCGTAGAGCACGGTCGCGCCGATGACCGAGGTCTCGGTCCGCGGCGCGAGGGCCAGCGGGCCGCGGGGGTCGATGCGCCCGCTGTCGGGGTCGTAGCCGAAGGCGCGGAGGAGCGCCGGCTCCAGGGTGCCGTTGGCCTTCGCCTCCTCCACGATGAACCGCGCGCGCGCCCGCACCACCGGCACCCAGAGCGAGTGGAACTCGATCAGCGTGCCGTCCTTGTCGAAGATCACGAGCCGGCACGCCGTCTCGCGCCCGCCGCAGCGGAGTCTCACGCGACGCCCCCCGGCGACCGGCAGCCTACCCAGTGCGGCGCGCTCTCCGGGCTCATGCCATCAGGCGGGCGTAGATCTTCTCGTAGCCCCGCGCGTCGATGAGGCGCGGGTTGCCGATGGTCTGGGGGTCGGCCTCCGCCATCTTCGCCAGGCGCCCGATGTCGCCGGGCCGGGCGCCGGTGAACTCGCAGAACGGCGGGAACTCGAGGTCGCGGGTCAGCGCGGCCATGGCGGCGACGCCGCAACGGGCCGCCTCGAGGGTCGTGAGCCGGCGGACGTCTTCGCCGAGCGCGACGGCGATCCGGGCGTACTTCTCCGGGTTGCCGAGGAGGTTGTACTCCGAGCACGGCGCCAGCATGATGCCGGTCAGGTAGCCGTGGTGCACGTCGAAGACGCCGCCGAAGGTCTGGGCCATGGCGTGGACCGCGCCCGCCGACTCCGAGCCGTAGGCGAGCCCGGCAAGCATCGCCGCCATCGCCATCTTGTAGCGCGCCTCGACGTCCTCCCCGTTGGCGAAGGCGATGCGGAGGTACCTCCCGATGTACTCCATCGCGAGGAGCGCGACGGCATCGGTGAGCGGCTGGGCGTAGGCGCAGGTGTAGCACTCGACGGCGTGGGAGAGGGCGTCCATGCCGGTGAACGCGGTGAGGTGCGGCGGCAGGCCCACGACCAGCAGGGGGTCGATGAGCGCCAGGTGCGGCCCGATCAGCGGTCCGCCCACGTTGAACTTGACCTGGCGCGCGGGGTCGGTGATGACCGACCAGAGGGTCACCTCGCTCCCGGTCCCGGACGTGGTCGGGATGCACACGAGCGGCGGCACGCGCCGCGTGAGCGGCGTGTGCCCGTACTCGTAGTCGAGGATCCTCCCCCCGTGCGCGACCTCGACGCCGATCGCCTTGGCGACGTCCATGGAAGAGCCGCCGCCGAGCGCGATCATCCCGTCGGCGCGGTGGTCGCGGTAGGCCTCGGTCCCGCGGGCCACGTGGTGGATGGAGGGGTTGCCCACGACGCCGTCGAAGATCGCGGGCTCGAGGCCCTGCGCCTTGAGGTAGCCGGCCGCGCGGTCCACGTGGCCGGTCGCGACCATCCCCTTGTCGGAGACCAGGAGCGGCCGGCGGACGCCCAGGCGGACGGTCTCCTCGCCGAGGGCGGCGAGCGCGCCCACGCCGTGCTTGACGACGGTGGGGAGCTCGTAGCTCTGGAGCTTCAGTTGCGCGAGTTCCATGCGTGCTCCGTGCGTCCTCAGGCCGAGGAGCGAGGGCTCGGCTCGCCGGCGCGACCGTGCCTGGCTCAGGCCAGGTCGAGGACGATCGTCTTGAGGTCGGTCATCTCCCAGAGCGAGTACTTGCCGCCGATCCGGCCGACGCCGCTCTGGCGGACGCCTCCGTACGGGACGTGGAGCTCCCAGTAGTTCGTGGACTCGTTCACGTTGACGACGCCGCACCGGAGTCGCTCGGCGAGCCGCAGGGCGCGGCCGAGGTCGCGCGTGAAGACGGCGCCGACCAGGCCGTACGGGCCCTCGTCCGCCAGGCGCCAGAGCTCCGCCTCGTCCGCGAAGGCGGTCACCGGCGCCACCGGCCCGAACGTCTCTTCCTGGAACACCGCCATGTCCGGCGTCACCGCGTCGAGCACGGTCGGCTCCCAGTAGAGCGGGGTGGGGAAGCCGGCGGCGCGCTTGCCGCCGTGGAGGAGGCGCGCGCCGCGCGCCAGGGCGTCGGCGACGTGGCGCTCCATCTTGTCGGCCACGGGTCCGTTGTTCACGGGCCCCATCGTCGTCGCCGGATCGAACGGGTCGCCCAGGCGGACGTCCCGGGCGGCCGCGACGAGCCGCTCGAGGAACGGCGTGTGGACGGCGCGGTGGACGAGGATGCGCTCGGCGGCCGAGCAGGACTGGCCGGCGCAGAGGAAGGCGCCGACCGTCGCGGCCCGGACGGCCCGGCCGAGGTCGGCGTCCTCCCACACGATGAAGGGGCCGTTGCCGCCGAGCTCGAGCAGGACCGGCTTGCCGGCGGCGCGCTGGGCCACGAGGCGGCCCGTCGCGATGCTGCCGGTGAAGGCGACGCCGTGCGTGCCGGGATGGGCGGCGACCGCGTCGCCGACGACGGGGCCCGGTCCCGTGAGGAGGTTCACCGCGCCCGCCGGCAGCCCGGCGGCCTCGAGACATTCGGCCAGGCGGACCGCGCAGAGCGAGGTGGTCGGGGCGGGCACCCAGACCACGGCGTTCCCGGCGGCCAGGGCCGGGGCGAGCTGCTCCGCCGGCATCGTGAGCGGCCAGTTCCACGGCGTGATGATGGCGTAGACGCCGCGCGGCTGGCGGACCGTCAGGATGCGCTTGGCCGGGTCCGCCGAGGGGTGCACCGTGCTTTCGAGCCGCCTGGCCTCCTCCCCCCACAGGCGGAAGCACTCGGCCGCTTCGTCCGCCTCCACGAGGGCCTCCGCGTGGTAGGGCTTGCCCTGCTCGAGGGTGACGATGCGCGCGAGCTCCTCCCGCCGCGCCGCGATCGCGTCGGCGATGCGATGACAGAGCCGGGCCCGCTCGGCCGGAGTCATCGCCGCCAGGGCGGGCGCGGCGGCGTTCGCCGCGCGCACCGCGTCGTCGGCGTCGCGCCGCGTCCCCTCGGCGACGCGGCCGAGCGCCTCCCCCGTCGCGGGGCTCAGGGCCTCGAAGCTCGCGCCGGCCTCGCTGGGCCGCCACGTTCCGCCGATCCACACCCTGGCGTCGGTCACCGTGCTCTCCCGTGTCAACGCGCGCGCTCGGTCCTGTCGTCGCTTCCGACCGCCGCCGCCGCGGGTGGCGGCGGCGGGGAGTCCGGCAGCACGTCAGTCGCGGGAATGGGCGCGGCGCTCCTTGTAGAACTCTGTCGCCGACATCGGCTTCGACGGGTCCGGCTTCCAGCGCGCCGGCTCGCGCGTGGACTTCCCGAGCGCGCGCGCCATCTCCCGGATGTGCGTGGCCACCGCCCCGCAGCAGGCGCCGATGAAGTTCGCGCCGATCGCCTTCGCCTGCCGCGCGTAGTCGGCCATCTCGTGGCGCGTGAGCTGGTAGGGCTCCATGGCGTCCGGGAAGCCCTTGAGGCCGGTGAAGAACGGGGTCGCGTCGGTCGTCCGGTAGGCCGGCGCCTGCACCGCGATGTAGCCGTTGGTGGCCTTGCGCATCTCCTCGACGATGGGCAGCATGTGCTTCGGCCCCCGCCAGCAGTTGGTCCCCACGATGTCGGCGCCGGCCCCGATCAGCGCCTTGGCGCACTCCGCGGGCGACTTGCCGTCCCGCGTCACCAGCTTGTCCTCGAACGACATCGTGACCATGACGGGGCGCTTGCTCAGCTTGCCGCGCTCCACTGCCAGGAGCGCCTCGCCGAGGTAGAGGTAGGTCTCGGCGATGACGAAGTCGATCCCGACCTCGAGCTGGTGACCGAGCTGCTCGTCGAGTAGCTTGCGCACCCGGTCGGCGGCGGTCGGGCTCTCCGGCTGGTATTGCCAGGTCATGCTGAGATTCCCCGCCACGAGCGCACGGTCGCCGGCGGCCTTGCGGGCGAGCTTGACGGCTGCCCGGTTGATGTCGCCGACCCGCTCCCCGTAGCCGACCGTCGCGAGCTTCTCGCGGTCGCCATAGAAGGCGAGAGCCTGGATGACTTCCGCCCCGGCGTCCACGAACTCGCGGTGGAGCTCGAGCACGGCGTCCGGGTGCTCGACCGTCGCCTCCGGCGTGAAGGGGCCGGCCAGCACGTACCCTCGCTTCTCGAGCTCGAGGACGTAGCCGCCGTCGCCCAGTACCACGCCGTCTCGCAGTCGCTCCAGAATGCCCTTGGCCATGAGTGAGGTCCCCTTTCTTGTCAGCGGAGGTCGGTCCCGGCGAGTCGCTCCAGGATCGCGATGGGCGCCTTCGGCGGCAGCGCCAGCGACTCGCGGGCCACGATGAAGGTCTGCTCGAGCGCGTACTGCCCGCTCAGGACCGCGTGGCTCACCATGTCCGTGAAGACGATCCAGGTGGAACCGGGGGGAAACGCCAGCGTGGTCTTGCGGGCCCCGTCCTGATAGGCCCGATTCTCCTTCAGGAAGTGGTGAAACGCGAGCATGAACTCGTCGTAGGGCGGCCGGGGGGCCACCGGCAGCCCGACCGCCCGGAGCAGTCGTCGCGCCCGTCGCAAGAGCGTCTGCCGGCGCGTGCGGGTGAGGAGTCCCGACGGGACCGCGAACCGCTCGGCCAACTCCTCGAAGCTCTCGCCCGTCTGCCAGACACGCGGGCTGGTGGGGTGGATGTTCGTGAAAACCCGCAGGATGCGATCCCCGCGGCTCGGCCGCGTGGGGAACGCGTCGACGTGCAGGAGGTCGTTCCGGGCGCGCACCGCCAGCCGTCGCCCGGCCTCTTCCTGCGGGCGGAAGCTCGCGAAGTCGACGCGCCAGGCGCGCGCGTAGGTGGGCAAGAGCGCCGCCGCGAAGGCGACGACCCGACGCGAGTAGTCGCGGAGGACGCGCCGTAGCGTGTCCGCGTCGCCGGAGCGTCCGGTCACGAAGCCCGTGACCCGGTCGGGGCCGGGTCGATAGGCGATGTTCTTGTGATAGGCGGCGTCGGTCTGCCGCTGGGTCAGCAGGAAGGCCCGATCGGCTTCCGGCAGCTCGAACGGCGTCCGGGGGAAGAGCAGGATCCGCCCCTCCTCGAGCGCCTGGCGGTAGGTGAGCTCGCGACCGGCGCTCGGCGCGCCCGGCTCGTCCACCGTCACGATGGACGTGCTCACGACGTGCCCGTCGCCGCCGGCGCGAGTCCGAAGAGGCCGCTCAGCGACTTGAAGGGGGCGAGCACACCCTGCTCGGACAGGCGGACCAGCCCGGCGCCGCCCCCGAAGAGGCCCACCAGCGCAGGTTGCTCCTCGAGCGGCCAGTCGAGATAGCCCGGAGCCAGCCGGGCGCTCAGGACGAGGCCGGCGCCGCGCGCTCGTGCCGCGAGGTCCCGCCTCAGGCCTCGCGCGGCCGTCTCGATCGCCGCCCAGCCGGCCGTGTCGAGGAGGAAGGCCTCGAGGAGGTCGCGGCGTGCGGTCAGCGCGGCGACCTCGGCCTCGAGGCGCGGCCCGAGCGTCAGCAGGAACGCCACGGCAAGCGGGCAGCCCTGGAGGAGACGGCCGACGGCGCGGCCCGAGAAGACCGGCCCCTCGCCGAGCCGCGCGCCGGCCGGTCCGGCGGTCGTGACCCGCACGGTCCGGGTCAGGCCGCGCGCCTGCACGAGCTGACCGGCCCGCGCCGCCATCTGCTCCGCAGCTTCCCAGATCGCCCCGGCCACCATTTCCCGCCGGCGATAGCGGCACAGGCGGAGGACGAGCCAGGGGTCGATCGGGACGGGGGCGGGCTCCCAGGCCTCGATTCGCCCGGGCACGAACCGCCCGGGAGGCGGGGTGATGCCCCGGTCGACCGTCGGCTCGGGGCTGGATTCGACCATGTGGACCATGTGGCGCATGCGCGTCTCGTGAAGCCGGGCGCTCCGAACAATAGCACAGGCCGGCGGGGCTGTCGCGTCCGGGGCCCGCCCGTACGGCCCCTCGGGGCGCGCGCGCCAGCGCGCCGGCCCAATTCCCCGCTTGACGCTTGCACGGCGCGTGTTGATAATCGGACGTCGATCCGCGCCGCGGCTTTCCGCGGACGCGCCTGCCTCGGAACTGCCCATCCAGGAGGCGAAGATGCAGGGACCTATCGGTTTCATCGGCCTCGGGATCATGGGCCGGCCCATGGCGAAGAACCTCCTGAAGGCCGGGTACGGCCTCGTCGTCCACAACCGCAGTCAGGGGGTTGTGCAGGAGCTTACCGGGCTGGGCGCCAAGGCGGCCCATTCCCCGGAGGGCGTCGCCCGCGAGGCGGACGTGATCGTCCTCATGCTGCCGAACTCGCCCGACGTGGAGCTGGTTGCGCTCGGCCCGCAAGGGCTGATCGAGGCCGTGCGGTCGGGACAGACGGTCCTGGACATGTCGACCATCTCCCCGCTGGTCTCGCAGAAGGTCGGCGCGGCGCTCGGGAAGCGCGGCGTGCGCATGCTCGACGCCCCGGTCTCGGGCGGCGAGAAGGGGGCGATGGAGGGGACGCTGTCGATCATGGTGGGGGGCGACCCCGGGGTGTTCCGGGAGGCGCTGCCGATCTTCCAGGCGATGGGGAAGACGATCACCCACCTCGGACCCCTCGGCTCGGGCGGCTTCACCAAGCTCGCGAACCAGATCATCGTGGCGGTGAACCTGACCGCGCTCGCGGAGGCGCTGACGCTCGCCGCCAAGGCGGGACTCGACATCGAGCTGACGCTCAAGGCCCTCGGCGGGGGGCTCGCCAACTCCCGGTGCCTCGAGCAGAAGGCCCCGAACTACCTGGCGCACGAGTTCAAGCCGGGCTTCAAGGTCGATCTGCACTACAAGGACCTGGGGCTCATCATGGAGGCGGCCCGCTCGCTCGGCGTCCCGCTGCCGGCGACGGCGGTCGTGCAGGAGCTGTTCGGCGCCCTGCGGGTGCGGGGCGGGGGCGGTCTGGACCACTCGGGCATCGTCACGCTGCTCGAGCACCTGGCCGGGACGGAGGTGCGCAAGCGGTCGTGAGCGAGCGTCGAGACGGCGCGTCGGCCGGAGGGGCGGCGTGATCAAGGTCCGGCGGGTGCGGAAGGGCGACCTCTCGAGGATCCGGGAGGTCGTCGAGTCGGCGTTCGCCGACTTCTACGAGCGCCAGCTCGGCTCGCGCCCGCGGCAGGTCTTCGGCGGCGCGCAGTACGTGCACCACCGCTGGCTCATGGAACCCTGGGGCTGCTTCGTCGCCGAGGAGAACGAGAGCAAGATCGTCGGGGCCTCGATCGCCGTCTGCTGGGGCAGCGTCGGGGTCTTCGGGCCGGTCGCGGTGCTCACGCCCTACCAGAACCAGAAAGTGGCGCAGGCGCTCCTGAAGGCGGCGCAGGGCTTCTTCGACGAGAACCGCGTCACGCTGCAAGGGGTCGTGACGTACCCCTACAGCCCCAAGCACTTGATCCTCTACCAGAAGTTCGGCTTCAAGCCGAAGTGGCTCGTCGCCATCACGAGCAAATCGCTCGAGCGTCGCGAGCTCCAGACCGGCCAGAGGCCGGCGCGGGGCGGCCCCCACGTCCGCCGCTTCTCCGCCTACGAGGAGAGCAAGAAGAAGGGGCTGCTCGGCCGACTCCGCACGCTGACGGGGAAGCTCTACCGGGGGCTCGACCTCACCAAGGAGGTCGAGATCGTCAGCGGGCTCGCGCTCGGCGACACGCTGCTCCTGGAGAAGGACCGCGCCGTCATCGGCTTCGCCATCTGTCACACGCCGGGCGTCTCGGAGGCGCCGCACGACGCGCTGTACGTCAAGTTCGTGGCGATCGATCCGGCGCGCCGGCGGCCGGAGCATTTCGCCCAGCTCCTCGCCGCCTGCGAGGACTACGCCGTCACGGCCGGCTGCCAGCGCATCATCGCCCCCGTGTACACGGCCTACTGGCGCGCCTACCAGAGCTTGCTCGCCTCCGGCTATCAGATGGAGATGCTGATGATTCGCATGAAGCGGGGTCGGCACGAGGACTATGAGAAGGAGGAGGAGTTCGTCCTGGACGACTGGCGCTAGTCACTCGGAGGGGGGCTCCGCCCCCCTTCCGACGGCCCTCGCGGCGAAGCCGCGGCGTTCGCCTCCGGCGAACGCATCGGGCCTGCCTCCCCCCCCCGAACGACGCTGCCCTTCGCGACCACGCCGTGTGTCCTTGACCTGCTCGGGTCTCGGCCCGCGCTGATGCCTTCGGAGGGGGCCTC
>JBIOTN010000126.1:0-32305 GCA_044866005.1 Candidatus Rokuibacteriota bacterium
GCGGCGGCAGAGAGCCGCCGCTCGGAGCGGAACACCGGTTCGGTTGCGGTCCGGCCTCGGTCCGCGCCCGATGGCAGGCCGTCGGCTCGTGGGACGGGCGCGTCCCTGTCCCGCGTCCTTCGGATTACAATGGCTGGCGGGGAGGTGGGCCATGGCGATGGCGCGGGTGGACGGCGTGCAGCTCTACTACGAGGAGGCGGGCCACGGCCTCCCCCTCGTCTTCGTTCACGAGTTCGCCGGCGACGCCGAGAGCTGGCACCTCCAGGTGCGATGGTTCGCCCGGCGCTACCGGACGATCAGCTTCAACGCCCGCGGCTATCCGCCGTCCGACGTGCCGGACGACCCGGCCGCCTATTCCCAGGCCCGGGCCGTCGAGGACATCCGGGGGATCCTCGACCACCTGGGGATCCGGAAGGCGCACGTCTGCGGGCTGTCCATGGGTGGGTACGCAACCCTCCACTTCGGGCTCAGCCATCCCGATCGCGCGCTCTCGCTGACCGTGGCCGGCTGCGGGTACGGCAGCGCCGGCGATCGCCAGGGGTTCCGGAGCGAGGCGGCCGAGGTCGCCCGGCGGCTCGAGACGGAGGGGATGAGGGCGGTCGCGGAGATTTACGCGCGGGGGCCCGCGCGGGTCCAGTTCCTCGCCAAGGACCCGAAGGGCTTCGCCGAGTTCCAGGCCCGGCTCGCCGCCGGATCCGCCACAGGGCACGCGCTCACGCTCCGCGGCGTCCAGATGAGCCGGCCATCGCTCCTCGACCTGGGGCCGCGGCTCGCCGCGCTCGCGGTGCCGACCCTCGTCGTCACGGGGGACGAGGACGAGCCCTGCCTCGAGCCCGCGCTCTTCCTGAAGCGGACCATCCCCACGGCCGGGCTCCTCGTGATCCCGAACTCGGGCCACGCGGTCAACCTCGAGGAGCCCGAGACCTTCAACCGCGCCGTCCTCGACTTTCTCACGGCCGTGGACGCCGGACGCTGGCCCCGACGCCAGCCGGGTCAGCCGACCACGACCCTCTTGCCGGGCGAGCCCGCGGCGCGCGCGGCCCGGTAGGGGCGACGACGGCCTCGCCACCCCGCGCGGCGCGGGAGGGACCGGGCGCCTGCGAGGTGGTGGCGTGCTCACGCGAGGCCGGCCCCGCGTCCGCCCGGCCCGGAGCGCGCGCGTGAGGCGCCGGGTGCGCGGCCTCGAGCTCGGCCTCGCGCTGCCGCTCTTCGTCTACGTCCTCGTCTTCACCGTGGCCCCGATCCTCGACACCGTCCGGATCTCGCTCACCACGCCGGCGGGGGCCTTCCCGACGCTCGAGCCCTACCGGGCCGTCTTCGCGTCCGAGGTCTTCCACCGGGCCATCGTGAACACGGTGGTCGTCGCGCTCTTCTCGCTCGCCTTGCAGCTCGGCCTCGGCCTCGGCGTCGCCCTGGCGCTCCACCGCGCGTTCCCGCTCCGCGCCCTGGTCCGGAGCATCGTCCTGGTGCCCCTCGGGGTCCCCACGGTCGTCGCGGGCGCCGTCATGCTGCTGGTGTTCTCCCGCTCGGGATACCTGAACGCCCTCCTCTTCGATCTCGCCGACGCGGTGAACCGCCTGCCCGGCGTGGACTGGTCGTTCGTGCCGCTGGCGTGGCCGGTGGCCGGCGGATGGCGGACCCTCCTCACGCTGGCCGTCGCCGACGTCTGGAAGGTGCTGCCGATGGTGACGCTCATCTTCCTGGCAGGCCTCGAGTCGATCTCGCCGGACGTCTACGAGGCGGCGGACGTGGACGGCGCCTCGGCCGGCGGCCGCTTCCTTCGCATCACGTTGCCGCTGCTCCTGCCGTACGCCACGATGGCGATCATCCTGCGGGCCATCGACGCGTTCCGCATCTTCGAGCTCGCCCTGGTCCTGGCCGGTCGCGTCGAGCCGGTGCTGGGCACGTACATCTGGCGTCGCTACGCGCCGCCGACCAGCGACCCCTACACGGCCGCGGCCGCCTCGATCGTCCTGTTCGCCCTGATCATGGTGTTCATCCTCCTCTACCTGCGCCTGGTCGCCGGGCGCGTCGAGGTCGAGGCGTGACGGCCGCCTGGCGCCCGCTCCAGCGCCCCCTCTTCGCGCTCTGGGTCGCCACGTCGGTCGCCTTCGTGCTCTTCCCCGTCTACCTGCTGGTCATGGTGTCGGTGGCGCCGGGCGGCGCGATCTTCGGGGAGCGGCCGGCGCTCGTCGTCACCGAGCCCACGCTCAAGTTCTGGCGGCGCGTCGTCGAGCGGGGCGATCTCTGGGGCCCGCTGGTCAAGAGCCTGACCGTCGCCACCGCGACCACGGCCCTGGCGATCGCGATCGCGGCGCCGGCGGCGTACGTCATCGCGCGTCTGCCCGCGGCCCTGCGCTACGCTCTGGTCGTGACGCTGCTGGTCACGCGCATGTTTCCGGAATTCACGGTGGGCGTGTCGGTCGCGACGCGCTTCGCGCGGCTCGGGCTGGTCGACGACTACGTGGGGCTGACGCTCGCTCACCTCATCCCCGCGCTGCCCTTCGTCGCCTGGATCCTGGTCGGCACCTTCGCCGGCGTGCCGCGGGAGCTCGAGGAGGCGGCCGCGGTCGACGGGGCGTCGCGGGTGGGGACGCTGGCGCGCGTCGTCTTCCCCGCCGCCGCGCCGGGCGTCGCGGTCGCGGCGCTCTTCGTCTGGCTCTACTCCTGGAACGAGTTCCTCTACGCGCGCCTTCTGACGACGAGCCAGAACACCCTGCCGCTCCAGGTCTTCCAGGCGATCGACCGCGGGAGCCGGCAGCAGATGGCCGCGGTGGGGGCGGTCCTCGTCGTCCCGATCCTCGTCGTCGTCGGCGCGCTCCAGCGCTACCTCCGGCCGGGCGCGCTCACGGGCGCCGTCAAGGGCTGAGGGGTGGGGAGCCGCGCCGTCGCGGCGGGCGTCCTCCTCGGGGTCGTCGCGCTCCAGGCCTCGGGCTGCGAGGGGGAGCGCGCCGCCCCGCGGAGCGGCCCGCTGGCGGGCCTCCGGCTCACCGTCAGCATGTCGCTCGCGGAGGAGGAGCAGGCGGCGATCCGCGCGCTCCTGCGCCAGTTCGAGCAGGCCAGCGGCGCCCGGGCGAGACTCGTGGCGGTGGCCGGCGCCGACCTGCCGGAGAAGCTCCGGGTGGACGTGGGCGCCGGGCGGCCGACGATCGACCTCTTCGCCCAGGACAACCTCACCCTCCGCCCCCTGGTGGACGGCGGACTGGTGGAGGACCTCTCCGACGTCCCGATCCCGGAGGGCGTCCTCCCATCGATGATCCCGCCCCGCCTGGAGGGCCGGCGATACTTCCTGCCGTTTCGCCCGAACGTGCAGGTCACTTACGTCAACAAGGCGCGCTTCCGCCAGGCCGGCGTCTCGCCGCCCCGGACCGTGGAGGAGCTGCGGGCGGTGGCGCGGGCTCTCAAGGCCGCCGCGCGGGGCGTCGCCAAGGTCACGCTCCCGCTCGACCAGGGGGCCGGCACCGCCGTCACCATCGCCGAGTGGGTCGTGGCCTTCGGCGGGAACCCCGTCCTCCTCAACGACGACGGCTCGGTGCGCGCGTTCGAATTCCTCCAGGGGCTCTGGCAGGAGGGCCTGCTCGCGCCGGAGAGCCTGCTGGCGAAGTACGACACGCAGGTCGACTACCTGCAGGGCGAGACGGCGTGGGTGGCGCCGAACTGGCCGTTCACCTCGATGGTCTTCCTCGAGCAGGACATCCTCGACCGCTTCGAGGTCTACCCGGGCTGGCGGGGCCCGGCGCGCGCGGCCCACGTCATCGGCGGTGACGTGCTGGGGATCCCCAGGGGCGTGACGGGCCGGCGGAAGGCGGGCGCGATCGCCCTCGCGCGGTTCCTGATGTCGCGCGACGCCCAGCGGCTCCTGGCCGAGCGGAACGCCTGGCCCTCGATCCGCGCCGACGTCTACGAGACGGTGCCGCCAGGGCTGCGGGAGACCTTCCAGGCGATCAAGCAGGCCCTGGCGGACGGCTTTTACCGGCCGGACGTCCCCTACTGGCCCGACATCACCGACGCCATGAACGAGGCGGTCCGCCGGATCCTCGTGCGGGGCGAGCCGGCGCGGGGCGTGCTCGACGCCCTGCACGCCGGGCTCGCGGCCGCAGCGCGACGGCGGGGGGCCGAGTACCCCCCGCCCGCCCGCTGAGCCAAGCCGGCGATCGCACCCGCTATGGGTTCACCGTCACCAGGGTCGCCTGGTTGTCCCACTTGAAGAGCGTCGCCCAGTTCCCGGAGAAGACGCCGATCTTGACGGTGTAGGTGCCGCTCGGCAGGGTGGCCGGGACGGCCCAGGTCCACTGGAAGGACTTCGCCTCGCCGGCCGCGAAGTTCTGGCCGGTCGTGATCTGCTGGTTGACCCTGGTGCCGGACGAGCTGAAGATCTCCAGGTCGATGTTGATGCCGGAGGCGGCGCCGCCGGTATCGGTCACCGTGGTCGTGATCGTCGTGCTGTTGCCGCGGGTGACCGGGTTCGGCGCCGCCGACGTCGGGCCGATGGTGAAGGCGGGCGCGCCGCCGCCCCCGCCGGTGAAGGTGACCGTCACGGTGGTGTTGGCGGTCATCGTGACGTCGCAGGTGCCGAGGCCGGGCTTGGCGCTGGTGGTGGTGCAGCCGCTGAAGTTGCCGAAGGTCGAGCCGTTGGCGGCATCGGGCGTGGCGGCGAGGTGCACGACAGTCCCGCTGGCGTAGGGCTCGGAGCAGTCGGCGCCGCAGTCGATGCCGGCCGGCGTGCTGGTCACGGTGCCGCTGCCCGTGCCGGTCTTCACGACCGTCAGGGTGAAGGGGCCGCCACCCCCGCCGCCGCTCTGCACGCTGACCGACGCGGCGTTGTTGTTCCACGCGAGCAGCGCCCAGCTCGAGGAGAAGACGCCGATCTTGACGGTGTAGGTGCCGGCGGCCTGGGAGGCCGGAACGGCCCAGGTCCACTGGAAGGACTTCGCCTCGCCGGCGGCGAAGCTCTGGCCCGTGGTGAACTGCTGGTTGACCCGCGTGCCGGACGAGCTGAAGATCTCCAGGTCCAGGTTGATCCCGGAGGCGGCGCCGCCCGTGTCCGTGATCGTGGTCGTGACGGTCGTGCTGGCGCCGGGCGCCACGGGGTTCGGCGCCGCGGAGGTCGCGCCGATGGTGAAGGCCGGCGCGCCGCCCCCTCCGCCGCCGGACGGCGTCCCGCGGCGGAGGAAGGCTTCGGAGTTGCCGAGCTGGGCGTCCTCCCACAGGACGTAGACGGCGCTGTCCGGGCCGGCGGCCGCGACGACCTCGGAGGAGTTCGAGCCCGGGTTGTTCGAGATGTTCGTGGGCGTGCCGAAGCTCGCGCCGCCATTCGACGAGACCGCCACGACGGCGTCGAGCTCGCCGCCCGCCGTGTTGTCCTCCCAGGCGACCAGGATCAGGCCGTTCGGCGTCTCGACCGGCCAGGGATAGCCGGCGGTGGTGAAGGCCGGTGCGTTCGCGGAGAGCTTGATGGGCGTGCCGAAGCTGGCGCCGGCGTCGGTCGACTGCACGAACATCACGGCGTGCGTGTGCGGCGCGGGCGCGACCTGCTTGCGCTCCTCGTAGGCGACCATGATCCGGCCGGAGGGGCCGACCGTCACGCTCGCGCAGTGGGCGTGGATGACCGCGTTCGAGATCTGGAGCGGGGCCGAGAAGGTGTTGCCCCCGTCGAACGACCGGGTGAAGAGGATCTGGGGACCCGTGCCGTTGATCTTGTCATGCCAGATCGCGTAGACGGCCCCGCTGTTGGGGTCGGTCGTCAGGCCCGGATACACGGTGTCGCAGTTGCCCACGCCGTCCGGCGCGCACCCGAGCGGCGTGGCCACCGGGGCGATGCTGAACGGGGTCTCGAAGCTCCCGCCGCCGTCGAACGAGCGGGCCAGCGCGATGTGGCGGCCGCCGGACCCCTCGTCCCAGATCACGTAGACGGTCCCGTTCGGCCCGACCGCGACGCGCCCCTCCTGGGAGTGCCCGGGGCTGTTCGAGACGTTGATGGGCGCGCCGAACGACGCGCCGTCGTTCAGCGACCGGCTGAACATGATCTCCTTCGTGTCCCCGCCTGGCGCGCTGTCGGGATCCTGCATCCACACGACGTACACGGCGCCGCCGTGGACGGCGACGCGGGGCCGGAGCGCCGCCCGGACCGTGTTGCTGATCTGGATCGTGCCGGTGAAGGTCTGGCCGCCGTCGAAGGACCGCCTGTACTTGATCTGGAAGTGCCCCGGGTTGCCGCTGTCGTCGCCCCACACGACATGGAGCGTGCCGGCCCCATCCAGGGCCATGTGCGGCTTACTGGACTCGCCCGTGCTCCTGGACACGTTGACGACGGGGCCGAACGTGAACTGCGCCGAGGCGACCGAGGGGGCCGTGAGCCCCAGCGCCACGAGGGTGAGCAGCAGGCCTCCCCGAGACACCCAGCGCCGCGCCATGTTCGTCTCCCTGCCCACGGCCCCCGGAACAAGGCCGGTTGTGCATCGCGCCCGGGTGCGGCCAGGCGTC
This sequence comes from Candidatus Rokuibacteriota bacterium, assembly GCA_044866005.1. GTDB lineage: Bacteria > Methylomirabilota > Methylomirabilia > Rokubacteriales > DASRDR01 > JBIOTN01. The sequence goes on from JBIOTN010000126.1 coordinate 6,484, forward strand.
GAACGCGAACCCGTTCCAGGGTGGTAGCAAGAGCAGTGCCCAACGCGGCCGGGTGGGCGGACGCCGCGATACGGCCTGCCTTTTCGGGGCGAGGGCGGGCGGCCTGGCTCGAGAGGGCGCGCAATTCTTGCCCGCTCTCCGGGAGAAACGGCGCGGGGCCCGCATCGTCGCGCAGGTTTGACAGCCGTCGGTGCCACGTGGTAAGGCTGTCCGCGCGCCGCCACCGGCGGACGCCCGCATGGCCGCCCCCAAGGTCGACCTGATCCTGCACGGCGGGACGATCGTCACCGCGACCGACGCCTACGAGGGGAGCGTCGCGGTGAGCGGCGAGCGGATCGTCGCCCTCGGCCCGGCCGCGCTGCTCCCGCCGGCCGAGCGCTACCTCGACGTGTCGGGCAAGTACGTCCTCCCGGGGGCCATCGACTGCCACATCCACCTCGGCCCGGAGTACGACGACTGGCGCACCGGCCCGATCGCGGCCGCCCACGCAGGGCTCACGACGCTGATCGGCTTCGCCCTCTACGACGACCGGGCGGGCGAGACGCTGCCGGACGCGATCCGGCGCCTTCGGAGCGAGGTGGGGTCGCAGTCCGTGCTCGACTTCGGCTTCCACCTGATCCTCCTCCCGCAGCCCGACGTCCTGGCTGGCGTAGCCGAGGCGGTCCGTCTCGGCGTCAGCTCCTTCAAGCTCTTCATGACCTACAAGAAGCGGAACCGGATGTGCTCGGACGACTTCATCTGTCGCGCCATGGAGCTCGTCGCCGCGCAGGGCGGCGTGACGCAGCTCCACTGCGAGAACGGCGAGGTCATCGACTACCTGGAGGAGAAGGCGCTGGCCGAGGGCCGCGTGCGCCCGCGCGACTTCCCGGCGACCTGCCCGGACTGGGCCGAGGAGGAGGCCATCAACCGCGCCATCCTCTTCGGCCGGCTCACGGGCTCGCCGGTGTACGTCGTCCACCTGAGCACCCGGCTCGGCCTCGAGCGGATCAAGCAGGCGCAGGCCACGGGCCAGCGGGTGTGGACGGAGACCTGCCCGCAGTACCTGCTCCTGTCGGACGACGAGATGGAGCGGTGGGGCCCGCTGGCGAAGATCGGGCCGCCCCTCCGTCCGGCCGGGGGCCCCGACCGCGAGGCGCTCTGGGGCGGCTCGGCCGGGGGATACATCGCGACGATCGGCAGCGATCACGCGCCGCGCTCCCAGGCGGCCAAGGCCCCCGGCTTCGCGAACATCTTCGTGGATCCGGACGGGAAGTCCGTTCCCTTCGGAAGCCCGTCGGTCGAGACCATGGTGCCGCTCATGTACAGTGAGGGCGTCGTGAAGCGCGGCCTGCCGATCTCCTGGCTCGCGCGCGTGCTGGCGGAGAACCCCGCGCGGATCTTCGGGCTCTACCCGACGAAGGGCGTCATCCGCGTGGGCGCGGACGCGGATCTGCTGATCCTCGACCCGGCCGCCACGGGGACGATCCGGGCGGCCGATCACCGGGGGATGGCGGGCTTCACCCTCTACGAGGGCATGGCGATCCGGGGCCGCCCGTGGATGACCCTGCTCCGGGGCCGGGTCCTGCTCGAGCAGGGCCGGCTCCTCGAGGCGCCGGGTTACGGGCGCTACCTCCCGCGCGCGGGCCCGGTGCCGCCGGTCGGCGGCCCGGTGCGCTGACGGGGGCCCTTCGCGTGCGGATCTGCTCGCTGCTCCCGAGCGCCACCGAGATCGTCTTCGCCCTCGGGCTCGGAGACCGGCTGGTCGGCGTCACCCACGAGTGCGACTACCCGCCCGAGGCGCGAGGCCTGCCCGTCGTCACGCGGAGCGCCATCGACCACGCGCGGAGCTCGAGCCGGGAGATCCACGCCCACGTCGCGGCGGCGCTGCACCGCGGCAGCAGCCTCTACGAGCTCGACGAGCGCCTGCTCGCGGAGCTCGATCCGGACCTCGTCCTGACGCAGGAGCTCTGCGCCGTCTGCGCCGTCTCCTACGGCGAGGTCCAGCGCGCGGTGCGCCGCCTCGCGGGGGCGCGACAGGTGCTCTCGCTCGAGCCCACCACGCTCGAGGGGATCCTGGGGACGATCGGGGAGGTCGGGCGGCTCGCCGGCGTGGCCGGGCGCGCGGAGGAGCTGGTGGGCGCGCTCCGAGCCCGCATCGGCCGGGTCGTCGCCGCGGTCGAGGGCGTTCCGGCGCGACCCCGGATCCTGGCGCTCGAGTGGCTCGAGCCCCCGTTCGTGGCCGGCCACTGGGTCCCGGAGCTCGCGCGCCTGGCCGGCGGCCGGGACGACCTCGGCCGCGAGGGCCAGCCGTCGGTCGAGGTGACGTGGACCCGCGTGGCGGCGTACGACCCGGAGGTCGTGGTCCTGATGCCGTGCGGCTTCGACCTCGAGCGCACGGTCGCCGAGCTCGGTCGCGCGACCTTGCCCGAGGCGTGGCACGGCCTCGCGGCGTGCCGCGGGGGGCGCGTGTTCGCGGTGGACGGGTCGGCGTACTTCAACCGGCCGGGACCCCGCATCGTGGACGGCCTCGAGATCCTCGGCGAGATCCTCCACCCGGAGCGGGTCCGAGGCGACGCGCCGCCCCGGGGCTGGCGCCGGCTGGGCTGAGGCGGCGGCGAGCCCGGGAGGCGGGCCCCCGGCGGAAGGCGGCGTCGTGAGCGGCGCGGATTCCCCCGCGCGGCCCGCCGGGCGGTGGCCGTGGCGCGGCCACGGCGCCGCCGTCCGGAGCTATGCGCTCCCAACGCTCGTGGCCCTCGTCCTCGACAGCCTCGGCGTCGCGTGGGGCCTCCCGGAGGCCTTCCATCCGGACGAGGCGCGGCTGCAGGGCCGGGTCCTCGCGCTGCTGCGCGGCGACCGGGCAGAGGGCGTCTTCTTCTTCTACGGGAACCTGACGGCGCTCTTCTACCTCTGCTTCACCTGGCCGGCTCTCCTCGTCGACGGGCCGGCCCTGCCGACGGCGCTCTTCCTCTCCCGCGTCGCCGCGGTCGCCCTCGGCACGGCGCTCCCCGCGGTCCTGGGTGCGGTCGCCGGCCGCCTCCGGGGGGCCGAGGCCGGCCGGGCGACGGCGTGGCTCGTCGCGCTCTGTCCGGCGGTCATCACGTACGCGCACTTCGGGTCGGCCGAGCTGCCGCAGCTCTTCGGGCAGGCGGTCTCCCTCCTCGCCGCGGCGCGGCTCGGCCCGCGAAGCCGGCCCCGCGCCTTCGTGCTCTGCGGCCTCCTCCTCGGGCTGTCCACGGCGGTCAAGTACCAGGGCTGGCTCCTGCTCGTCCCGGCATTGCTCCTCGTCTACCGGGCAGCCCGGCAGACGGGCGGCGCCCGGAGATTTTTCGTGACGCGGTCCGCCATGGTGGCGGGTGGTCTCGGTCTCGGCTTCCTCGTCGGGATGCCGTGGCTCTGGATCCGGCCGACGCTGGCGGCGCGGACCCTCTTCTTCTTCGTCTTCGGCGTGGGCGTCCAGCGCGGATTGCTCGGCCCGCCCGCCTGGGTCACGCACTGGCAGAACCTGGGGGGACTCCTGGGGCCGGTCCTGCTCGTGCCGGCGACGGCGGGGCTCCTGCGCACGCTCGCGCGGCTCCGGGCCGAGCCGTTCCACGCGATCCTGGGCTTGAGCCTGTGGGTCCCGCTCTACCTCCTGTCCGGCGCCTTCCGCTTCACGCCGCCGCGCTTCAGCCTGACGCTCGTCCTCGGCTTCCTCCTCTACGCGGGCTGGGAGCTGGCTCGCTGGCCGCGGCGGTGGCAGCGCGCCGCGCTGGCGGTGGCGGCCGGATTCGCCCTGTGGCTCGACCTCGGCTTCCTCTTCGACTCCCGCCGGCTCGCCAGCGCGTGGATCGAGGCGCACGCGCGTCCCGGCGCGGTGGTCGAGTCGACGGCCTACGGCATCGGCCGCGCCGGGCAGGTCGAGGTCCAGCGGTACCGGCCGGCCCGGGAGCCGTATGTCGTGACCCCGGTGCCGGCCTGGCTCGGGCCCCTCCGAGATCGCGTCTACTCCAGGGTCCCGTGGGTCGAGATCGGGCAGGCGGATCCCACCCCGGAGCCTCGGGCGGACCGCTTCACGCGCGAAGCGCTGGAGGCCCGGCATCCCGACTTCGTCCTGCTGGCCGACCTCTACGTGCGGCGCTACCGCTATCCGATCTTCGCCGCCGCCAATCCCACGCGCGCCCGCTACTACCTCGACCTCTGGGAGGACCGGATGCCCGGGTATGCCCGGGTCGAGCGCTTCAAGTTCTTTCCAGCCGCGTGGTGGGCGCCGCGGCCGGAGTTCGTGGACCCGGAGCTCCGGCTCTACGCCCGCGTGGCGGACCGGCCGCCCCGCTGACCCCCGCGGCGGCCGCTCAACGCCCGACCGTCATCACGCCGGCGGCGACCCGGAGCGAGCCGGTCGCGACGTAGTGGCGCCAGGGACCCACCTTGACGCGTGCGATCGTGCCGACGGGGACGTAGCCCCCGCGCTCGGCCACGCGGAGGGAGGGGGCGTTGATCCACGCGACCACGCCGATCAGGCGGGTGACGCCGTGCTCGCGGGCACGGCGCTGCGCCGAGGCGGCCGAGATGGAGTGCAGGCGCCGGCCGCGGAACGCGGGATGGGTGAAGGCATCGGTGACGTGGCAGTCGCCGTCCTCGAGCCTGACGGTCAGCTCGAGGAAGGGCAGGTAGGCCGCCCGCGCGGTTTCCCAGCGGTAGTGGACCAGGGTGTCCCCGATCCAGGCCAGGAGACACTCCTGCCCCTCGGCGAGCCGGCGGCGCATCTCCGCTTCGCGCATCCACGGGTTGATCGCCAGCACGCGCGCGACGTCGGGCTCCGCGAGCCGCGTCCACCGGAGGGGCTCGGCCGCCGGCGGCTCCGCGAGGGGCTGGCGGAGGTCCCGGGTCAGCACGACGTACCTCCGCCAGACCGGCCAGGTGGGCGCGACCCACAGGAGCCGGCGGAGGCCGAGGATCTCTCGGGCCTCGGCCAGACGGAACCGGAGACGGCGCGCCAGCCTCAGCGGTGGCGATCCCCTGGGAGCCTGCCGGAGTAACCGAAGCGTTCAGACACGTCGTCGGGCCACTGGCGAAGCTTCCGAGCGGCGGCTCCGCCGCCGCATTGACGGGGGGCAGCGGAGGGGTCTGCCGAGACCCCCCGAAACGACTAGCCGGCGACCTCGCGGACGCGGGTGCGGAGCGCCTCGATCCGGGGCACGAGCGCCTCGGCCCCCGCGTTTCGGGCCATCTCCTCGAGGTCGTTGTAGTGCTCCACCGCCTCGGCGAGCATCGCCATGAGCTGGCCCTTGCCCCGCCCCGGCGCATGGGGCGCGATGAAGAGGACCCGCGGCAGCTCGCGCTCTTCCCAGCGCAGGGCGAGTTCGACGGCGGCGGCGGGCGTGAGGCCGGGCTCCTGGGCCTCCGCCTCGAGAGCCTTCAGGGCTTCCTCCTCCCGCGCCAGGTCGTCGGGGTCCACGGGCACGTCGGGCTTCGGCCCTGTCCACCGCCACATGTGCGCCCAGTCGAGGCAGAGCATGAAGATCGTCTGGTGTCCCGCCTCCGTGCTCATGGACTCGCGCCAGAGGCGCGCGGTCCGCGTGTCGGCGAACCGCTCGGCGAGCTTCCGATAGAACTCGACGCCCCGCCCCTCCAGGGCGCGGAAGGCCTCCAGGGCCGCCATCAGCTCCATGCGTCGACGCCTCCGCCTGGGATTATACTCAATCGCCCCAGCGGCCTGGCCGTCGCGACTCCCGCGACCCGTTGACCAGAACGCGCCGGGCGGTCCGCCCAGAAATCGACCACGCGACGCCGCGCGTACCGGCGGGATGCGCGCCCAACCTGTCGTCGCCGCGGGCGATCTGCGTCCGCCGAGGGTTTCGGGCACGGCCGATGCATGCCGTCTCGCGGGATGAACACGCCTGTCCGACGCCGCCGGCTCGCGCCGAGGCCGCGACCCGTCCCCCGATCGGGGGCTCCGCCGTGCGCGCGGTGAGGGCCAGGCTCCGCCCGCTCGTTGGACGGATCCGGGGAGCCCTTCCCCAGGGCCGCTCGCTGCCCCAGGATGCCTGGGAACAGCGGCACCGCGCCATCCTCTGGCTGTTGTGGCTTCACGTCCCCGGCGTGGGAGTCTTCGCCGGCCTCACCGGCTGGGGGCTCGAGCACGCCCTCGAAGAGGCGGCGATCGTCGCCGTCTTCGCGCTGCTGGCCCTGCTCCCGCGCGGCGGGCGGCGTTTCCACGCCATCAGCGCGAGCCTGGGCTTGCTCACGGCCTCGGCGATCCTCGTGCACCTCTCCGGCGGCTACATCGAGGTGCACTTCCACTTCTTCGTGATGCTGAGCCTCATCTCGCTCTACCAGGACTGGCCCCCCTTCCTGATCGCCATCGCCTACGTGGTCGGGCAGCACGGGCTGCTCGGCGCCCTCGACGCCGCGTCGGTGTACAACCACCCGGCCGCGATCGCGCACCCCTGGTGGTGGGCGCTCGTCCACGGGGCGTTCGTGCTTGGCGCGAGCATCGCCAGCATCTTCGCCTGGCGGGCGCACGAGGACCTCCGGGCGGAGACGGAGCTGATCCTGGGGTCGGCGGGCGAGGGCATCTACGGGATCGATGCGCAGGGCCACGCCACCTTCGTGAATCCGGCGGCCGCGCGCATGAGCGGCTGGGAGATCGAGGAGCTGCTGGGGCGCCCCATGCACGCGATCCTGCATCACTCCCATCCCGACGGGACGCCGTACCCCGCGGAGGCGTGCCCGATCTACGCGGCGTACCGGGACGGGGAGGTCCATCAGGTCGACAACGAGGTGTTCTGGCGCAAGGACGGCCGGCGCTTCCCCGTGGAGTACGTGAGCACGCCGATTCGCCAGCAGGGCCGGTACGTGGGCGCGGTCGTCACCTTCAAGGACATCACCGAGCGCCGGCACGCGGAGGCCGCCCTGGCCGAACGCGCCCGCCTGGCCGCCCTCGGCGCCGAGATGGGGCTCGTCCTGAGCCAGGGCGAGACGCTGCCCGCCATGTTGCAGGGGTGCGCCGAGGCGCTGGTGCGCCACCTCGACGTGGCGGTCGCGCGCATCTGGGCGCTCAACGTGAGCGCGAACGTGCTCGACCTCCAGGCGAGCGCCGGTCTCGACACGCGAGTGGACGGACCGGACGGCCGCGTCCCGGTCGGCGAGCTCGGGATCGGGCGGATCGCCGACGGGCGGCGGCCGCTCTTGACCAACGCGCTGCTCGACGATCCGGGCATCGGTGACGGCGAGTGGGCGCGACGCGCGGGGCTGGTCGCCTTCGCCGGATACCCCCTGACGGTCGAGGACCGGCTGGTCGGCGTGATGGCGATCTTCGCGCGGCATCCGCTCACGACCGTCGCGCTCGACGCGATGGCGTCGGTCGCGGTCGGCATCGCCGATGCCCTGGAGCGGAGGCGGACCGAGGAGGCGCTCCGGCAGAGCGAAGACCAGCTGCGGCAGTCGCAGAAGATGGAAGCCATCGGGCGGCTGGCGGGCGGCGTGGCTCACGACTTCAACAACCTGCTGACCGTGATCAGCGGGCGGAGCAACCTCCTCCTGCGGTATCACGGCCTGGACGGCGAGGTGCGCCGGAGCGTCGAGCTCATCCACAAGACCGCGCTCCGCGCCGCCAACCTGACCCACCAGCTCCTCGCCTTCAGCCGCAAGCAGGTCCTGCAGCCGAAGCTCCTGGACCTCAACGTGATCGTCTCCGGCGTCGCCCCCATGCTCCGGCGGCTGATCGGCGAGGACATCGACCTCGTGATCATGCCGGGCGCCTCCCTGGGGGTCGTGAAGGCCGACCCCGGCCAGCTCGAGCAGGTGATCCTGAACCTGGCGGTCAACGCGCGGGACGCGATGCCCGCGGGGGGACGGCTCACCATCGCGACGGCGTGGGTCCAGCCCGAGGCGGGTTTCGCGCGGCGGAACGGGCTCGCGTCGGGACCCTACGTCACCCTCGCCGTCCAGGACACCGGGGTGGGGATGGACGCGGCGACCCAGGCGCGGATCTTCGAACCGTTCTTCACGACGAAGGGGCCAGGGAAGGGGACCGGGCTCGGCCTGGCGGTCGTCGACGGGATCGTCAGGCAGAGCGGTGGGTACCTCGAGGTCGAGAGCGCTCCGGGGCGCGGGACGGCGTTCCGGATCTACCTCCCGCGCGTCGCCGCGCTCTCGGCGACCGGGCCGGCGCCTCGCCCCTGGCAGACGGTGCGGGGCTGCGGGACGATCCTCGTGGTGGAAGACGAGGACGAGGTCCGGCGTCTCGCGTGCGAGGTGTTGACGGCCAGCGGATACACGCTCCTGGAGGCCCGGCAGGGGCACGAGGCGCTCGAGCTGTCGAGCCGGCACGGCGGCTCGATCGACCTCCTGCTCACGGACGTCGTCATGCCGCAGATGAGCGGGCCCGAGCTGGCCGCGCGGCTGGGCCGGCAGCGGCGCGGTCTCAAGGTGCTCTACATGTCCGGGTACACGGCCGACGCCCTCGGGCAGCATCGGGTGCTCGACACCGGCGTCGCCTTGCTCCTCAAGCCGTTCACGCCGGAGCACCTCGCCGAGCGCGTCTGCGAGATCCTGACGCGGCGCGCCTGACGGTCGTCGCACGGGCGACCCGCGGGCGCGCGCGGAGCGCGGGCGCGGGCGGGTCGGCCCTCGCGCGGGCGCGGCCCGCCGACCGACCAGCGGGTCGGCGCCGGGCTCGCCGGGGGCCGGCCCGCCGGCGCGCCGCTACTGCGTGGCCTGGATCTTCAGGTGGTTGACGACCTCCTCGACACCTCTGACCGACCGGGCGATCTGGGTCGCGCGCTCCTTGACGGCCTCGTTCTCCACGTTTCCGGTGAGGTACACCGTGCCCCGGTTCGTGTTGACCGAGATCTTCGTGAGCGTGTCGACCTTCTCGGCTGCCAGCTTGGCCTTGACCGCCGTCGTGAGCGAGGCGTCGTCGACGCTCTGCCCCATGGTCTTGCCCTTGAGGGTCGTGCACCCCGCGACCAGCACGGCGAGAACGGCTACCAGCGAAAGGGCCCGCACCGCGTATCGCATTCGCGGTTACCTCCTTAAGGTGGTCCGGCTAGGCAGACTTCCCCTGTCCCTGGGCCTCCCCCGAGCAATCCCCGCGCCAGGCGCGGCGAGCCTGCCCCGGGCGTTTCGCGCCGCCCCGACGCCCCGTCGGGGACCGCGGCGCGGAAGCGCCGCGTAAAAGTTGCACGCCGCGGGGCGAAACCGGCACGGGAGCCGGGCTCCCTTGACACCCGGAGACACCACCGCTAGGGTGTGGTCAGGTCGCCCCCCCCATGATTGCGCTCGGCGCGGACCACGCCGGCTGGCAGCTCAAGGAGGAGATCAAGGCCTGGCTCCTCGATCGGACTCTCCCGCTGCTCGACTTCGGCACGCACTCGACCGATCCGGTCGACTACCCCGACTACGCGCTCCAGGTGGCCGAGGCCGTCGTCTCGGGGAAGGCCGAGCGCGGCCTTCTGGTCTGCGGAACGGGCATCGGGATGGCCATGGCCGCCAACAAGCTCCCCGGCGCGCGCGCCGCGTTCTGCCCCGACCTCTTCACCGCGCGCATGAGTCGCGAGCACAACGACGCCAACGTCCTCACGCTCGGCGGCCGGCTGACCGGCCGCGAGCTGGCGCTCGAGATCGTGGACATGTGGCTCCGGACGGAGTTCAAGGGCGGCCGTCACAGCCGGCGCCTCGGCAAGATCGCCGAGCTGGAGCGCCGCCACACCGGAGACGCGAGTTGAGGCGGCGGCCGGGGTAGGGGCGTGGTGACCGCGACTCCGGCCGAGCGCGGCCGAGCGGGGAGGGGCGCGTCATGAAGTGCCCGTTCTGTGGTCACAGCGAGGACCGCGTGGTGGACTCGCGGGTCGGGCGCGACGGCGAGTTCATCCGCCGGCGCCGCGAGTGCCTGAAGTGTAACCGCCGCTACACGACCTACGAGTACATCGAGGACGTGCTCCCCATGGTCGTCAAGCGCGACGGCCGCCGCGAGCCCTTCGACCGCGCGAAGCTCCGGAGCTCCATCCTGAAGGCGTGCGAGAAGCGGTCCGTCGGGGTGCAGGCGGTGGACGACGTGATCGCCGACATCGAGGCGAAGCTCCACGAGCGCTCCGAGAAGGAGGTCTCGAGCGTCGAGCTGGGAGAGATGGTGATGGGCCATCTCCAGCGGCTGGACCAGGTGGCCTACGTGCGCTTCGCCTCCGTCTACCGGCAGTTCAAGGACATCGCCCAGTTCATGGACGAGGTGAAGGGGCTCATCAAGGGGCGGGAGGCCGCGAAGAAGCGGCCCGGGAAGGCGCGAACCTAGGCCTCGACCGCGAGGGGGGCCGCCCTCCCGACGATGATCGTCGTCCCCGACGACTACGACCGGGCGTACGTCTCGAGCCCCCACCTCGAGCGGCTCCGGGCCCGCGGGGAGGTCCGCGTCTACACCGACCGGGCCCCCGACGAAGCCGAGCTGCTCGCCCGCCTGGCTCCCGCCGACATCCTCATCCCGATCCGCGAGCGGACGCCGCTGGGAGCCGAGCGGCTGGCCGCGTTGCCCCGCCTTCGCCTCATCTCCATGACCGGCACCGGGGTGGCGAGTCTCGACGTGAAGGCCGCGACGGCGCGCGGCGTCCTCGTCACCAACACGCCCGGCATGTCGGTGCCGGCCGTGGCCGAGCTGACGTTCGGGCTCGCCATCGCGCTGCTGCGGGGGCTGCCCGCCGTGGACGGCTGGGTCCGCCACGGCCAGTGGCCGCAGACCCTCGGGCGGGAGCTTCACGGCAAGACGCTCGGCGTCATCGGTTTCGGGGAGATCGGGCGGCGCGTGGCGGCGATCGGCCAGGCCTTCGGGATGACCGTCGTCGCCTGGAGCCGGAGCCTCACCCATGAGGCGGCCCGGGCGGCGGGGGTCACCGCTCTCGACCTCCCCGGCCTCGTGGCGACGGCCGACGTCATCTCGGTCCACGTCCGATCTTCGCCGGAAACCCGCGGGCTTGTCAGCCGGGAGCTGATCGGCCGCATGAAGCCCGGAGCCGTCCTCCTCAACACGGCCCGGGCGGCGATCGTGGACGAGGACGCGCTCTACGAGGGCCTGGCCGCCGGACGCATCGCGGGGGCCGGGCTCGACGTCTTCGGCCAGGAGCCCCTGCCGCCCGGCCATCGCTGGGCGGGGCTCGACAACGTGGTCCTCACCTCCCACCGCGGCTGGACCACGCACGAGACGCTCGACCGCTTCATGGCGGGCGCGGTGGACAACGCGCTGGCCTTCCTCGCCGGCACGCCTCGCAACGTGGTCAACCCGGAAGTGCTGAGCCGCGCGTCCTAGTCTTTGCGGGGGGGTCTCGGGAGAGTCCCCGATGCCCCACCTCGCTTCCTCCACAGTTTCGCTTACTGCGCGCCGCCGCTGGCCGGGGGCGCGGCCGCCTTCCGCGTGGCCAGCGCCACGCCCGCGATCACGATCAACGCCCCCACGACGTGGAACCAGCCGAGCGGCTCGTCGAGGAAGATCCAGGAGAGCCCCAGGACCTCGAAGGGGATCAGGTTCACGGTGAGGGCGGCCACCGCGGCCGGGACGACCCGGATGCCCCAGTAGAACCAGACGTGGGAGAGCGTGACGACCAGCGCGGCGTAAAGAATGGCGACCGCGGTGGAGGGGCCCAGGCCGGGCAACGTCGTCCACGGCCGCTCCAGCAGGGCAAGCGGGACCAGCACCACCGCGGAGACGAGATAGGAGCCCGTCGTGACCACGGTCGGCGGGAACTGCCGGGCCACCAGGCGGGCGTAGACGGAGTAGACCGCCCAGATGCTCTGGCCCGCCAGGACGAAGAAGTCGCCCGGGTAGAGGTCGAGGTCGAGGATCGCGCGGAGCGACCCGCGGGTCACCGTCAGCACGACCCCGAGGGACGAGAGCACGATCCCTGCGACGTTCAAGGCGGACAGCCGCTCGCGGAGCCAGGTGGCGGACAGGATCGCGACGAAGATCGGTCCCGTGGCGCCGACGATGGCGGCGTTCACCGCGAGGGTCCGGGCCAGGCCGAAGTACCAGAGGGTCGTGTTGCAGACCAGGCCCGTGAGCGCGAGGATGACGAACGTGCGGAGGTCGGCGAGACCGGCGACCGGCCAGGTGTGGTAACTCCACCGGACGTACCAGAGGAGCAGGGCGGAGGCCAGAAGGGCCCGGAGGGCGGTGAGCGTGATGGGTCCGACGACCTGGAGGGCGACCTTGCCCGCCAGGAAGTTGCCCGCCCAGATCAGGCTGATGAGGAGGAGAAGGCCGTAGGCCTCGGGCTCGCGGAGCTCGCGTTCGGACTCTGCCATGTCACGCTCGGAGGGGGCCTGCCTTCCCCGGCCGCAAGGGCGATTCCCGAAAAGCGCAGGAGGCCCCGATCGCGCGGGGCCTCCGAGGTGATCGCGCTGCCGGGCGCTACTTCCGCTTCTTCCCGGCCTTCTTCTTCTTCGCCACTCGCCTCTCACCCCCTCCCGGCTCCGGACGTCGGGGCGGCACCGTCGGGCCGCGCCCCGCGCTGCTGGGCGCGACGTTAGGGCAGGGCCAGGACCGTGTCAAGGGAAAAATCCCAGGGGCTGCGGAGAACCGTCCGATGGAGCCCCATATGTTGTGGTCGGTGGGAGGGCGCCCCGGGGCCGCGGCGCCAACGTTGACAGGCCGGGGGTCGGGTGCTAGGGTGTGGCGCACGCCCACGAAATCCGCCGCACTCGCATCGCGTTCCATCGGAGGTCGGGATGAACTGGCAGCTCGGCACGATCGTCCACGTGGCGCTCCGAGGCTCCGGGAGATGAGGCGATGAAGATCCTGTTCGTTAACCCTCGCTTCCCCAAGTCGCTGTGGAGCTTCCAGGGGATCGCCGACCTGGTCGGCGTTCGCTCGGGACAGGCGCCCCTCGGGCTCGCGACGGTGGCGGCGATGACCCCGCCGGAGATCGAGGTCGCGTTGCAGGACGAGAACTGCTACCCCGTCGATCTGGAGACCGACGCCGACGTGGTGGCCATCGGCTGCTGGAACGTCCAGTATCGCCGCGCGCGGGAGCTCGCCGCCGAGTTCCGGCGGCGAGGCAAGCTGGTGGCGGTGGGCGGCCCCTACCCGACGCTCTGTCCCGAGCGGTTCAAGGACGGCGTCTTCGACGTCGTGTTCGACGGCGAGGTGGAGATCACCTGGCCGCAGTTCTGCCGCGACCTGATGGCGGGCTCGCCGAGCCCCCTCTACAAGCAGCCGGGCAACGTGGACGTCCGGCTCTCCCCGGTGCCGCGCTTCGACCTGATCCGGAAAGGGGACTACCTCTACTACTTCGTCCAGACGACCCGGGGCTGCCCGTTCCAGTGCGAGTTCTGCGACATCATCATCACGGACGGGCGGGTGCCCCGGACCAAGTCGGTCGAGCAGGTCCTGGCCGAGATCGAGACCATCGCCAAGCTGGGCGGCCGGTACGTGAGCTTTTCCGACGCGAACTTCATCGGCAACATGCGGTACGCCGAGGAGCTTCTGCGCGCCCTCATCGTGTTCGGGCGCGCCAACGGCTTTCCCATCAGCTTCTCCGCCGAGATGACCATCACGGTGGCGGAGAAGCCGCAGCTTCTCGAGCTGTTCAGCCAGGCCAACTTCACCGGCATCTTCGTCGGGATCGAGTCGCCGCGCATCGACAGCCTGATGGAGACGAAGAAGAAGCAGAACGTCCACAAGCCCCTCATCGACAGCGTGCGGAAGATCCAGTCCTACAACATCGTCGTGGTGGCCGGCATGATCGTGGGCTTCGACCACGACGACGTCCGGATCTTCCAGGAGCAGTTCGATTTCCTGCAGGCCGCCGGCATCCCCTTCACGACGTGCGGCGTCCTCACCGCGATCGAGAAGACGCCCCTCTACGCGCGCCTGGAGAAGGAGGGACGCCTCCTCCCATACGACTCGGCCTCGGTCCTGGGCCACGGCAGCGCCGATCTCAACTTCCTGCCGCAGAAGATGACCGTGGCCGAGGTGCACGAAGGGTACAACTGGCTGATTCGCGCGCTCTACAGCTACGACAACTACCGGGCGCGACTGGTGCGGGCCCTCCAGCAGTTCCAGGCCCGCCCCGACGTGCCCCGGCCGGCTCTCGGCCGGTTGGATCGGCACCACGTCCGCGCCGCCCTGAACGTCATCCGGTACTTCGTCTTGACCTCGTCGCGCACGCGGCGCCAGTTCTTCTTCCGGACCCTGCGGGAGGCCCTGGCGACCAGGCCGTCGCTGGAGAAGCTCGTCGCGGCCGTCTCGTACATGATCGCGCACAAGCACTTCCACGAATACGTCGGGAGCGCCCACGGCGACCCCGAGGCGATCGCGCCGGCCTCCCCCTTTGCGGACCCCACGCGCGAGGCCGACTGGTGGACGGAGGAGTTCAACAACGAGCGCGTGGAGAGCCTCAAGCGGGAGCTCCACGCCGGGCTGCGCGGGCTGGTCTTCTGGCGGCGGCCGCGCCGGGCGGTGGCGGTCCCCGAGGCCTTCCTCTCGGAGAAGGTCGGGGAGTGTCTCCGCCGGTACCTGATCGAGCTCGGCGTCGAGGTGGTCCCGGTCGCGACGGCGGCCCTGTCGCGGCTGCGGGACCGGGTGGACCTCCTCGTCCTCCCCATCCTGGGCTCGGTCCGCAAAGGACGCGAAGAGCTCCACCAGGTCGTGCAGCAACTACAGGAACGGGTCCAGCTCGATCTCGACCGGTTGCCGAAGGTCGTCCATCTGTCCCTGGACGGCGACCAGAAAGCGGTGTTCGACGCGTTCGCCCGCATCGGGCTCACCTTCACCCGCCGGATCGAACGGCTGCGGCGGGCCTACATGAACGCCGTCGAGGCCGTCAGGGTGCCCTCGAGCCAGGCGGCGAAAGGGGCGTTCGGCACATCGTAGCGCGGCCGTGCGGCGGCGGGCTCGGGCGGGCGAGTCGGTCGGGGTCCGGGTCTCTCCGGGGCGAGGCGCCGGGTCAGAGCGAGCGCGAGGCGAACTCCGTGTTGAGCGGCGTCCCCTGGCGGCAGAGCGGGCACATCTTCGGGTCATAGGTCGGAAAGTCCCGCCGCACCAGGCTGAAGACCGGCCTCGGCAGGTCCACCTTCGAGTTCCGCTGCCAGAGACAGCCGATCCCCACCACGTTCCCGCCCTTCTGCTCGACCAGGCGGGTCAGGAGCTTGAGCGTCTCGCCGGTCGTGATGAGGTCCTCGACGATCAGCACCTTGGTGCCACGCGTGATGAAGCGCGCGAACTCCTCGGGCAGGTGAACGCGCCGCTGCGGACCCGACACGCCCTTGGTGGCGTAGACGAGAATGGGGCGGGCGGGCATGGCGCGGGCGACGCAGTGGGCGAGGATCAGCGCGCCGAGCCCGGTCGAGAGGACGACGTCGGTCGGCCACTGGCCGAAGTGCTTCGCGATCACCGCGCCGAGGCCTTCCGTGAACGACGGCTCCGTCGTCACGAGCGTCTTGTCGATGAACTCGGGCGCGTGGTGTCCGGAGGGGAGGAGGAAGTGATCGTTCGCCCGGTAGGCTCCCGTGCGGCGCAGGATCTCGAGGTGGATCCGCTCCCGGACGTCGGCGTCGACGTTGACCGGCCGGGCCGAGTGCCGCTCCTCCGCCATCTAGGTCCCTCGGAGGGGGCCGCGCCGGCCCCTTCCGATGCGATCGCGCGCCGCCGAGAGGGGCGGACGCCGCCGGGCCTCGCGCACGACCAAGGGCTCGTGGCACGCCGGGCAGACCTCGCGTCCGTCCTTCTCCGGGACCTCGCGCGGCATGAGGTGCTCGTCGCAGCGCTCGCACAGCGGGTTGTTGCAGAACCGGACGAGAGCGCGGGTGCGGGAGGAGAGCGGCGCAGCGTCCGTCACGCTGGCCGACCTCGGAGGGGGCCTCGACGGCGCCCTCCGATGCCTCCCCCCGGATCGTCGCGCCGGCCAAGCCGGCGCCCGGAGCGGACCACTGCGAGCGTCGCGGTCGTGCGGACGCCCGGCGCGCGGGGGTCGGCGGAGACGAGGGTGCGGGCCCGGGAGGACAGCGGCGCAGTGTCCGGCACGCTGGCCCTATCGTGGCGCGCGTGGCGTCGATTGTCAACCGCGGCCCCGCGCCCGACCGTTGCTTGACGCCCCTTCGCGCGGGCAGATAGACTGGGCGCGGTGAAGCTCTTGGCCGTGGAGACCTCCACGCTGACCGGGGCCGTCGCGCTCCTCGACGGGGACACCGTCGTCGCGGAGTGCCGGCTGAACATCGCGGTCACCCACTCCGAGCGACTGCTGGCGGCCGTGGACCACACCCTGGGCGCCGCCCGGTGGACGCTCGGCGACGTCGAGGGACTGGTGGTGGCGGTGGGACCGGGCTCCTTCACCGGGCTCCGCATCGGGGTGAGCACGGTGAAGAGCCTCGCGTTCGCGACCGGCACTCCGCTGATCGGCGTCCCCACGCTCGACGCGCTCGCCTGGACGCTCCCGTTCGCGGCCCACCCGGTCTGCCCGATCCTGGACGCGAAGAAGGACGAGGTCTACGCGGCGCTCTACCGCACCGAGGCCGGCTGGCTCGAGCGGCTCACCGAGTACCGGGCGCTGGCGCCCGAGACGCTGGCCGCCGAGCTCACCCAGGAGCGCCGGGGACCGGTCATCTTCCTCGGCGACGGCGTGGCGCCCTTCGCGCCGATCCTGACGCGCATCCTGGGGCGGGACGCGCGCTTCGCGCCGCCCGGCTGCTGGCTGCCGTCGGCCGCGACGCTCGGGGAGCTCGGGCGGCGGGCGCTCACGCGCGGCGAGCGCGCGGACCCGGCCGCCCTGGTCCCGCTCTACGTGCGGCGCTCGGAGGCCGAGCTCGGCCGGGAGCGGCAGCGTGCCGGCCGCTCGCATTAGCCCGATGCGCGTGGAGGACCTCGACGAGGTCCTCGCGATCGAGCGGCTGTCCTTCCCGCACCCGTGGTCGCGCCAGGCCTTCCTCTACGAGCTCCGCGACAACCGGGTGGCGCGGCTCTGGGTCGCCCGGCCGGCTCACGACGGGCCCGCGCCGATCATCGGGTACCTCTGCCTCTGGTTCATCGCCGACGAGGTCCACGTCACGAACTTCGCGGTTCACCCGAGCCACCGCCACCAGGGCTTCGGCCGCGAGCTCATGAGCACGGTGCTCGAGCTCTACCGGCTGGAGGGCGCCACGCGGGCCGCCCTCGAGGTCCGGCCGAGCAACCACGGAGCGCGGCGGCTCTACGAGGGCTTTGGCTTCCGGGAGATCGGCCGCCGCAAGGGGTATTACTTCGACACCGGCGAGGACGCCCTCGTCATGGAGGCAGACCTCGTGCCGTGGGCGCGCGAGAGCCCGGACGCCCACGGCCCCCAAGGTCGAGGCGCCGACCCGGCGACGGGGCCGCTGCGCCGGCCGGGCGGGAACTCGCGCGCCGGCTGAGGCGTTTCCCGTGCAGAACCCTGGTCGCTCGGCGGCGGGTCGGCCAGGTCGGCCCGCGTCGCCGGCGCCCTCCACCGGGCGCGCCCGGCCGCGACGCCCGACCCGGGCCTGGAGCCCGACCCGCCGGTTCACCGTGTGGCGCATCCTGTTCCCGCTCGTGGGCCTGGCGCCCTTGCTCCTTCCCGGCCTCGCCGTCGGGCAGGGGGGCCCCGCCGCTGACCTCGTGGCCCGCGGGAAGTACGTCTTCGGGGCGGCGGGGGGCTGCGGCTGTCACACCGAGCCGGGCAAGACGCTGAACGCGGGCGGCCGCCGCTACGACGGACCCTTCGGCAGCGTCTTCTCGTCGAACATCACGCCCGACCGCGAGACGGGGATCGGCAACTGGACCGACGACCAGATCGTCACCGCCATCCGCCTGGGGCGACGCCCGAACGGCGAACGGCTCGTCCCGGTCCACCCCTATCCCGTCTTCAACGGGATGGCGGAGGTCGATCTCCGGGCCCTCGTGGCCTACCTGCGCAGCGTGCCGCCGGTGAATCGCCCGAACCAGCCCAAGAAGATCGCGGTCCCGCTCTTCGAGAGCGTGTTCCTGCCGGCCTGGCTGGCGGCCTTCGCGGCCCGCGAGTCCCCGCCGCCCGTCGCGCCGACCTCGGGGGTGGCGCGGGGCGAGTATCTGGTGCGCGCGGTGGGTCACTGCGGGGAGTGCCACACCCCGCGTGGCAGGACGTACGCGCCCGACAACGCGCGGTTCCTCGCGGGGTCGCCGCAGGGCCCCGACGGCGACCCCGTGCCCAACATCACGCCCGACAAGGACACCGGCCTCACCTGGTCGGAGGAGGAGATCGCCGAGTTCCTCGGGACGGGGAACAAGCCCGACGGGGACGTCGCGGCCGGCCTGATGGACGAGGTGATCCAGGGGTCCTCGGCCGGGTTCAAGGACCTGACGAAGGACGACCGGCTGGCGATCGCCCGGTACCTCAAGACCTTGCCCCCGGTAAAGCACAAGGTGAGTCAGTGAGGCGGCAACCCCCAGCCCGGACCGGCGACGGCGACGTCCCGGTCCTCACGGAGGAGAGATGAACCGAGGCATGCTGCGCATCGGCATCATCGGCCCGAGCCTCACCGCGCTCGTGGTCGTCGGCTGTGCCATGGGTCAATCCAAGATGACCTCCAAGGTCGGTTCGGGCGACGTGGTCGCGGACCGGCAGCGGCTCATGAAGCTGAACGGCGCGAGCTGGGCGGACATCCAGAACAAGGCCAAGGCCGGCCAGATCGAGGCGATCGCGGTGAACGCGGAGACCATCGCGATGAACGCCCAGCACATCCCGTTGCTCTTCCCCGAAGGCTCCCGCACGGAGAAGTCGAACGCCAAGCCGGAGATCTGGCAGCGCTGGTCGGAGTTCCAGGGCAAGGCGAAGAACCTCGAGACCTGGGCGGTGCGGCTCCGCGACACGGCGCGGGCGAAGGACGAGGCCGGCACGCAGGCCATCGTCAAGGATTTCGGCCGCGAGACCTGCGGCGCCTGTCACACGCCGTTCCGGGTGCCGCCCCGGACCTGACCCCGGCAACCTCCGGCACGCCAGAAAGGGCGCCACGCGGCGCCCTTTCCCTTTCCGCTTCCCGGCGACGGAAAGCGTGACGGCGGCCGGGCCGCCCTGCTACGCTACGCTCGCGGGAGCCGGCCCGGCGGCGCCTCGGGTCCGCGGCCCGGCAGCGGGCGCCGGCCGCGGCCCGCGGGGATCCCGGCGACGGAGGTGTCGGTGAGGTGATGACCGGGAGCCGCGAGGAGCGAGCCCGAGTCCTGGAGGTCCTCCGAAAGATCCTCCAGTCGATCGGCTCGGTCCGGGACGAGTGGGAGATCTTCGAGACCGCCGTCCGGGAAAGCGCGCGCCAGCTCCAGTACGACTGGGTGAGCCTCGTCCTGGAAGACCTCGACGAGCGCACCGCCCGCGTCTTCCTCTCCACCCCGCCCGCCTCGGGCGCCCTGCGGGTCGGCGAGATGGTGGACGCCCGCTCCGGGTTCTGGGAGGCGATGCGCACGGGGCGGCCGTTCGTGCGGGAGTCCTTCGACCGCGGCGGACCCATGTGGGAGGATGGCGCGCTCCGGCAGCTCGGCATCACGGCGTACGCGGCGATCCCGCTCACCTTGCGGGGCAAGGTGATCGGCACGTTCAACGTCGGCACGCGCGAGGCGACGGGGCTCGCCGCCGGCATCGGCCTCATGACGCAGCTCGCGGAGTTCCTGGCCAACGCCGTGCTCGCGGCGCGGCTGATCGGCGAAGTGCGACAGGGGCTCTCGCGGCTCCGCGACAAGGCGGCGACCCCGCCGCCGCCTCAGCTCTGACGGCCCGGCGCATGCCCGGGGTCTTCGCCGGCGTCCGGATCCTGGATCTCTCGCGCCTCCTGCCCGGCGCCTACTGCTCGCTGCTCTTCGCGGACCTCGGCGCCGAGGTGATCAAGGTCGAGGAGCCCGGGATCGGCGACTACGCGCGCGCCACCAAGCCGTTCTACGGCGACTCGCGCACGGGAGCCTACTTTCTCCTCCTGAACCGCAACAAGAAGAGCCTCTCGCTGAACCTCAAGACGGACGCCGGCAAGGAGGTCTTCCGCCGGCTCGTCGAAACCGCCGACGTCGTGCTGGAGAGCTTTCGCCCGGGTGTGATGGACCGGCTCGGTCTCGGCTGGCGAGCGCTCTCGGCGCTGAACGCGCGGCTCGTCTACTGCGCGCTCTCCGGCTACGGGCAGGATGGGCCCTACCGCGACCTCGTGGGCCACGACCTGAACTACATGGGCTATGCGGGCGCGCTTTCCGTCACCGGGCCGCGGGGCGGCCCGCCGGTCATGCCCGGCGTGCAGGTCGCCGACCTCGGCGGCGGCGCCCTGCTCGCCGCCTTCGCCATCGCCGCCGCGCTCTACCACCGGCGCGAGGGCGGCCGCGGCCAGTTCGTGGACGCGGCGATGACGGACGGCGTCGTGTCGTGGCTCGTGCCGTATCTCGGCGCATTTCTCGCGAGCGGCGGCCTCCCCGGACGGGGCGAGGAGCGGCTGAACGGGGGCTGGGTCTGCTACCAGGTCTTCGAGGCGGCCGACGGCCGCTACGTGACGCTCGGCGCCCTCGAGCCGAAGTTCTGGGCCAACTTCTGCCGGCTGATCGGGCGTGAGGACCTCGTGCCGCTCCAGCAGGCGGAAGGGGAGACGCGCGACCGCGTGGAGCGGGAGCTGCGGGCGATCTTCCGCGCGCGCCCGCGCGACGAGTGGGTCCGCCTGCTGCACTCGGCAGACGTCTGCGCCGGCCCCGTCCTGTCGCTGGACGAGGTGGTCCGGGATCCCCAGCTCACCCAGCGCGGGCTCTTCCAGGAGCTCCCGCACCCGAGGATCGGGCGGCTGCCCCAGGTGGCGTTTCCCGTCAAGCTGTCGGAGACGCCGGGGCGGATGGAGATGGCGCCGCCCGACCTCGGCGCGCACACGGACGAGCTCCTGACGTCGCTCGGGTACGACGCGGAGGCGATCGCGGCGTTCCGGCGCGACGGCGTGGTGTAGGGCATGACCGAGCGCGGGCTCGAGCTGGTCGATCGCATGCTGGCCGGCGACCGCCTCGCCCTCGCCCGGCTCATCACCCTCGTCGAGAACCGCTCGCCGCTCGTCCCCGAGATCATGCGCCGCATCCACCCGCGGACCGGCCAGGCCTACACCGTCGGGCTGACGGGCCCGCCGGGCGCGGGGAAGAGCACGCTGGTGGACCAGGTGACGGCGCGGCTCCGGACCGGCGAGGCGCCGGTCGGCATCATCGCGGTCGATCCCACGAGCCCCTTCACCGGCGGCGCGGTCCTGGGCGACCGGATCCGCATGCAGACCCACACCCTGGACCCGGGCGTCTTCATCCGGAGCATGGCGACGCGGGGCAGCGTCGGCGGGCTGGCCCGCGCCACCGCTGGCGTGCAGAAGCTCCTCGACGCGTTCGGCGAAGCCTGGATCATCGTGGAGACGGTGGGCGTGGGGCAGACCGAGCTCGACGTCATCAAGCTCGCGGACACGACCGTCGTCGTGCTCGTCCCCGAGTCCGGCGACGCGATCCAGACGATGAAGGCGGGCCTCCTCGAGGTCGCCGACATCTTCGTCGTGAACAAGGCCGACCGGGAGGGGGCGCAGTCCCTGATGACGGAGCTTCGCTACATGGTCCACCTCCACGCCAGCGGCCAGCAGGCCTCGCGCGGGCTGGCCTGGGAGGTGCCCGTGCTCGGCACCGTGGCGGCCGCCGGCACGGGCGTGGAGGAGCTCCTCGCCGCCGTCACCCGCCACCGCGCGGCGCTCCAGGCGACCGGCGAGCTCGAGCGGCGGCGTCAGGCCCGGCGCGCCCGGGAGCTGCGCGACCTCATCGTGGCCGAGCTCCGCCGCGAGGTCGAGCGCGCGCTCGCCGACGGCGGGCCGCTCGAGTCGCTGCTGGCGGACGTGGAGGCCGGACGGCTCGACCCCTACAGCGCGATCGCGGAGATCCTCGACCGCCTCCGCCTGTTCCCCGGGGCCACGCTGTAGGGCGATGTCGGACCAGACGCCGCCCACCTCGCTCGTCGCCTTGCGCTTCCCGCCGAAGCCCTCCGAGCGCGGGCTTTGCCCGCGCAACGCTCCGGGGGGAGGGATCGGAGGGGGGCGTAAGCCCCCCGCCGAAGACATCCTCGACCGCCTCCGCCTGTTCCCCGGGGCGACGCTCTAGCGCGATGCCGGACGGTGCCGGGTCGCGTCGCTCGGGCCAGGGAGCCGCGCGCTGTCCCTGACGCGGCCGACCGCGCGGCGCGCCCGGGGCTGCGGCCTCGGGCTCCTCGCGGGCGGACTCCTGCTGCTCCCGGCGGCCGGCGCGCGCGGTCACGCCGGCGACACCGTCGTCGTCCGGATGCAGCCCGGCCAGTTCGCGCCTCGCGCGGTGACCATCCGGCAGGGCGACACGGTCGTCTTCGAGAACCGCGACGGCAAGGCCCGCTGGCCGGCCTCGAACATCCATCCCACGCATCACATCTACCCCGACTTCGATCCACGCGCCGCGGTGCCGCCAGGCGGGACGTGGGGCTTCACCTTCGCCCGGGTCGGCGTCTGGAACTTCCACGATCACCTGGACCCGGACGTGGCCGGCTCCGTCGTCGTCGAGCCCGACCCGCACCTGGCGGGCGAGTCCTGGCCGCGGCGGCTCCTGAGTGCCGTCGCGAACGGCGCCCTGTCGGGCTACCGCGCGGCGAGGACGCGCCTCGTGCTCCTCTACTACGGGCTCTTCCCGGGACGGCTGGCGCGCGCGCGCGAGTCGCTCGACATCCGGCGCGTCGCGGACGACGACGAGGCGCTCGTGGTGTGGCTCCAGCTCCTCGGCCCGCGGGCGCTGATCGGTCGTCTCGTCCGCGATTCCGACGGCGGGCGGGTGTTCGACTGCCACCAGCCCGCCCATCGGATCGGGCGCGTCGCCTACGAGGTCCTCGGCGCGGCGATGTTCGAGCACGGCGACATGTCGTGCAACGCCGGGTACTACCACGGGGCCATGGAGGCGTTCCTCGCCGAGCGTGGCACGGCGGACCTCGCGGCCGCGGTCCACGCGCTGTGCGAGCGACTCGGGACACCCTTCGCCCGCTACTCCTGCCTGCACGGCGTCGGGCACGGCGTGCTGGCGTACGAGAGCTACGACCTGCCGCGCGCCCTCGCCACGTGCGCGCGGCTCCCCACGGCGTACGTCCAGCGCTCCTGCTACTCGGGGGTGTTCATGGAGAACGTGATGGTGGCGCTCGGCGTCGGGGTGCTGCCCGGGCACCGGACGAGCTGGATCAGCCGGACGGATCTCCACGTCCCGTGCAACCAGGTGGGGGACGACTACCGGGTGCGCTACCACTGCTACCACTTCCAGACGAGCTGGATGCTCGCCGTGTACGGCGGCGACTTCGACCGGGTCGCCGCCGAGTGCCTCCGCGCGCGGCCCGACATGGTGCCGGTCTGCTTCGACAGCTTCGGCCGCGACGCCGCGACGCAGGCGCGCCGCGACCCGGCGCGGACGCTCGCCCTCTGCGCGAAGGCGCCGAGCGCGCCCGGCTACTACGCGAAGTGCCTGACGGGCGCGGTCCCCGTGTTCACGGACGTCTGGGGGCAGGAGCTGGGCGGCCAGGCCACCGCGCTCTGTCGTCTCGCGCCCGCCCACGGGAAGGCGCCCTGCTACACGGCCCTGTTCAACCGCGTCGTCGAGCTCTTCCCGTCGCCGGCGGCCCGCCGTCAGATCTGCCAGGGGTTCGAGCCGCCGTACGACCGCTTCTGCGACGCCGCCGCGGCCGGGCGCCCGTCCTGACCCTCGCGAGCTCGACCCTCCCGAGCTTGACCCTCCCACACGTGCATGGTCTAATCGCGCGAGACGGCTGACGATGCCCGCCTACGACGTGCCCTTCCGCGACACCTTCTGGAACGTGCCGACCTGGGCGCAATTTCTCCTCTACACCCTGTCGGTGGTCGCCGTCGGCGTCTTCGCGCTCGGGCTCTGGCAGCGCGTCGCGCTCTGGCGGGAGGGCAAGCCCGAGCGCCGGTGGGAGCGCTGGCCCGAGCGCGTCCGCCTGCTCCTCCGCCACGCCGTGCTCCAGCAGCGCACGCTGACCCAGCGCTATCCGGGCGTCATGCACGCGCTCATGTTCTGGGGGTTCTGCGTCCTGTTCCTGGGAACCGTGCTCGCCACGCTCGACTACGACGTGGCGATGCCGCTCGGGGTGAAGCTCCTGCGCGGCCCGTTCTACCTGGCCTACGAGCTGAGCCTCGACTTCTTCGGGCTCTTCTTCGTCATCGGCCTCGGCCTGGCCCTCTACCGCCGCTTCGGGGTCCGGCCGGCCCGCCTGGACCCCACGCCGCACTTCGCGCTCGTCCTCGCCCTCCTGTTCGCGATCAACGTCACGGGCTTCGTCCTCGAAGCCTGCCGCCTGGCGGTCACGCAGCCGTGGTGGGGGCGCTGGTCGCCGGTCGGCTGGGCGCTGGGGCGCGCGTTCCTCGCGGCCGGGATGACGGAGCCGGCGCTCCGGGGCCTGCACCTCGGCACGTGGATCTTCCACTTCGTGGTCTCGTTCCTCTTCATCGCCATCATCCCGTACTCGTACTTCGTCCACCTCGTGACGACCCCGCTCAACATCTTCTTCGCGCGGCTCCGGCCCCAGGGCGAGCTCCTGCCCATCCTCGACATCGAGGAGGCCGAGTCGCTCGGCGTCTCCCGGATGGAGGAGTTCTCCTGGAAGCGGCGGCTCGACTTCGACGCCTGCACCATGTGCGGGCGCTGCCAGGCGGCCTGTCCCGCGTATCTCGCCGGCACGCCGCTCAACCCGAAGCAGATCATCCTGAAGCTCCGGGACCTCATGCACCACCCGGACGGGCGGGCGATCCACGGCGACACGATCGCGGCGGGCGAGCTGTGGGCGTGCACGACGTGCAACGCCTGCGTCGAGGCGTGCCCGGCCTTCATCGAGATCCTGGACACGATCGTGGACCTTCGCCGTTACCTCGCCCTCTCCGAGGGGGCGCTGCCGCCGACGGCCGGGACGAGCCTCCAGAACATGCAGCGGTCGGGCAACCCCTGGGGGCTCGCCGCCGCGGACCGCTTGGCCTGGGCCCAGGGCCTGGAGCTGCCGCGCCTCGAGGCCGGCCAGGAGGTCGAATACCTCTACTGGGTCGGCTGCTCGGCGTCGTACGACCGCCGGAACCAGAGCATCGCGCGCGCCGTGGTGAAGATCCTCCGGGCGGCCGGCGTCTCGTTCGCCGTGATGGCGGAGGAGAAGTGCAACGGCGACGCCGCCCGCCGCCTGGGCGAGGAGTACACCTACCAGACGCTCGCCACCGAGAACGTGGAGAACCTCAAGCGGTATCGCTTCCGCAAGGTGATCACGGCCTGCCCCCACTGCTTCAACACGCTGGGGAACGAGTACCGGCAGTTCGGCGGGACGTTCGAGGTCCGGCACCACTCCGTGGTGATCGCGGAGCTGATCCGCGACGGTCGCCTGCGCCTGACCCGGCCGCGGGAGGAGCTGATCACCTACCACGACTCCTGCTACCTCGGGCGCTTCAACGGACTCTTCGACGCGCCGCGCGAGAGCCTCGCGTCGATCCCGGGCCTCCGGCTCACCGAGATGCCGCGCAGCCGGAACAAGGGGCTCTGCTGCGGGGGCGGCGGGGGCCACATGTGGATGGAGGTGCGGGGAGAGCGGCGGATCAACGAGATCCGTGTGGAGGAGGCGCTGGCGACGGAAGCGACGACGGTCGGGACCGCCTGTCCCTTCTGCATGGCGATGGTGGACCTCGGGCGGAAGGTGAAGGGCGCCGAGGACCGGCTCCAGGTCAAGGACATCTCGGAGCTCGTGGCGGAGGCCCTGGCGTGAGCGTCGGCCCGCGACGCGAGTTGCCGCCGCGACGCGACCAGTGGTCGCCACGCGTCGCGCCGCCGCGGGTGGCGCCGGCGGCGCCCCGCAGCCGGCCGGGCGAAGTGGGACCCCTTCGCGCT